>JBLJAX010000180.1:0-7235 GCA_047637795.1 Erysipelotrichaceae bacterium
AAAACGTCTAATGGAAATCACGCATTGGATGGATAAGTATCTCCAAACGTTATGAAAACATTTTCATGAGAAATGTTAATTTTCATTTTTGTGTGAAATTCTTGTGAGAAAACCAATTGACACATCTATTTTTTGAACCTATAATGTAACAAAGTACACAGTACTATGAGGAGGAGAAGATGAAGAGAATTTTAATATTACTTGCAATGGCTCTTCTAGCAGTTTCTACCTTGACCGCATGTTCCACAACGGGTGGAACAACGGGTTCAGGCGAAGCTAAAGGAACATTCATTGTTGGTACGCCAAAGTTGAATGGCGACTTCGTTGCTGGTTTCAGTAACAGTTCATACGACAATAGCGTAAGAACAATGCTTTGGGGCTTAGGCACCTATTCGACCACACCGGGTGGTGAGTTCGTTCTTGATGAAACCGTTGTTGAATCGGTTGAAACAAGCCTAGATGATGCAGGTAACAAAACATACACATTCAAATTGAACAGTGGAATGAAATGGTCCGATGGTTCGGACATTACCGCTAAAGACTATGTATTCGATATCTTGTTCGTAGCTTCCCCTGAATGGCTAGAAGCGGGTAACACATCCACTCAAGGCGATTCCTTGTTGGGTTATGCAGCGTATCATGCTGGTGAAACTGAAGTCTTCGAAGGTGTTAAGCTTTTGGGTGACTTGGAGTTCTCCGTAACGATCGGTGCTGAATTCTTGCCTTACTTCTACGAAGTTGCTTACGCTGCGTTTGGTCCATCACCAATGGCAGTTTGGGCACCTGATTTGACAATCGGTGAAGATGGTTCCAGTTTAGTGGGCGACGTTGCTGCAGTTGCAGATCATGTTGCTACAACTGAACGTTTCGCACCAACCGTTGTTTCTGGTCCTTTCATGTTCGTATCCAACGAAAATGACATCGTAACCTTAGCAGTCAACCCTAATTACCCTGGTGATTACCGTGGTGAAAAAGCTAAAGTTGCTGAAGTCATCGTTAAATACGTAGATCCTACAACCGACGTTGACTTGGTCATCGCTGGTGACATCGACTTGGTAGCGGGTGTTGTTGAAGGCGCTAAGATCGAAAAAGCAAAAGCTTCCGATCAAGCTGATGTTGTTTCTTACAAACGTAATGGTTATGGTATGATCGCGTTCGCAAATGACTTCGGTCCTACCGCTGACAACAAAGTACGTCAAGCTTTGGCATACTTGATCGACCGTAACACCTTCTTGGTTAACATCTTGGGTGGTTATGGAACGACTGTTAACGGTGAATATGGTTTGAGCCAATGGATGTACAATGTACAGGCTGAAAAAGTTGAATCTTCATTGATCAACTACACATTCAACGTTGATAAAGCAAATGAATTATTAAATGCTACTGAATGGAAATTCGAAGCAGACGGCGTTACACCTTGGGATGCTACTAAAGCAGCTGATGGTTACTGGCGTTACAATGCAAACAAAGAAGTATTGCAAATCAACCACTTGGGTACCACTGGTAACCCAATCACGGACTTGGTCGGTACGGAATGGCCTAAGGGCTTGAATCGTGCTGGTGTTAAGTTCACAATTGAATGGCAAGATTTCAATGCTTTGTTAGACAACTACTACTATGGTTATGAATTGGATCCTGCAGAACGTAAATACCACAGCTTTAACTTAGCGACTGGCTTTACTGAAGTTTATGACCCTTATTACTCATACCACAGTGATTTCTTAGGTACTTGGCAGAATGCTACGCAAACCAATGACAGTCTAATTGACTTCTTGACTGAAAAAATGCGTGGTTTGGATCCTGAAGATAAGGAAACTTATGCTGAATACTGGTTGGAATACCAAATCCGTTGGAACGAATTGTTGCCAGTATTACCAATTTACTCGAACGAATACTTTGATATCTTCAATGCTCGCGTATCTGGTTTAGCGACAACGCCTACTTATGGTTGGGCTCGTGCTGTCTTAGACGTCACGGTTGCTGAATAACAATCTGACATTTAGTATTTAAAATCATTCAAAATTATGAGAAAATTAAAGGCGATGGGGAACTATCCCTTTAATTTTCTCTAATTAATAATAAAGGAGCATTCTATGTTTAAATTTTTATTTAGACGTTTTGTATCTTTAATTCCTGTTATCTTTATCATTTCGTTGATGTTGTTTGGTCTATTCAAGTCCATGCCTGGGGATCCAGTCAAGCTGATGATTCCGCCTGGAATCAAGTCCGAAGTCCAACGTCAAGCGCTCTATGATGCGAAAGTACAGCAATTAGGTTTGGATAAGTCATTACCAGAACAGTATGTTCGATGGATTGGGAACACCTTGACGGGTGATTTTGGTATTTCCACTTCATTTAACAAACCTGTCGTTGAGGTTATTGAACAGCCTTTAAAGAATTCAATAAAATTGAATGTTTTTGTTGTTATCTTGTCATTTATGATTTCGATTCCGGTTGGAATCATGTCTGCGGTGAAACGTCATTCATTATTTGATTCATTTTGGCAGGTTTTCTCTTTGGTTGGTTTATCCATGCCGGTATTCTTTATCGGTTTGTTGATGATTTTTACGCTCGCAATCAATCTACGATGGTTGCCTGCAGGTGGAATGCCTTTTAAACTCAGTGGGGATTTTATCAACGATACCCTGCAATGGGCACGATACATGACGTTGCCAATTATCACGTTGACGATTGGTAGTTTAGCCGGAACCATTCGTTATGTCCGTAATGCGATGATTGAAGTCATCAGTAAAGACTTCATCCGTACGGCACGCTCAAAAGGTTTAAGTGAAAAAGTTGTAATCTATTCGCATGCTTTCCGTAATGCACTGATTCCTGTTGTTACGCTTGTAGCCGGTTCATTGGTTGGCTTATTCGGTGGGGCAGCGATTACTGAATCCATCTTCGCTTGGAATGGGATTGGTTATGTCTTGATTCAAGCTTTAAATACGCGTGATTATATGGTTGTCTTGACGATGAATATCTTCTATGCGGTATTGTCGTTATCGGCGAACATTATTATGGATATCGGCTATGCCATCGTCGATCCACGAGTCAAGTTGAAGTAGGAGCTGATCATGCAAGAAAATAAATTCATTCGTACATTAAAATCATTTGGCCATACTGTTGCTTCATTATTTACCTTTGGTAAAAAAGAAACACCTATTTTCAACCTTGCGGAAGAAGCAGTATTGAGTCCAACCCGTGTCATCATTCGAAATTTCAGACGCAACCGTTTAGCGATGTTTGGCTTAATCTGGTTCGTCATAATGATTGTCGTTATTTTTGGTGGTTCTGCTTTATTTCCAATCGATCTCTATGAAACAGAACCCGTATTGAGAAATACGCGTCCGGGGACAGGTTATATTAAGTTTCCTTCTGCTTTTGAAAAAGCGGGTGTCGACACAATCAGTTCAGGCATCACCTATTCTGTGGCTTTGGGTCAAGATGGTGAAGTCTATGCTTGGGGCATTGATGTTGAAGGTGTTCTAAGTGTTCCAAAGGAAGTTTCCGCTGAGAATATCACCAAAATCACTTCAGGTGACCGTCATGCTTTGGCGTTGACTGAAGGTGGTAAGGTTTATGCTTGGGGAAACAATAACTTTAATCAAGCAGAGGTTCCTTTTGAAATTGAAAGCATTATGCAGCTTGAGAAAGCTGTGGATATTTTAGCGGGTGACCAGTACTCAGCGATTTTGAGTAATAAAGGTCGTCTCTATGTTTGGGGTAGTACCTTTGCTACGAAGTTGAACATCGTTCCAGCGGCTTTCCAAGGCAATATCGCTAAAGCAGTCCCATCTTCGTTCAACATCCTTTTGTTGGATAAAGACGGTAAAGTGGGTATCATGGGTCAATCGGGTACACCGCTTGAAACAGCCATGCCTGAATACATCAAAGATGGCAGTGTTCGTTTGAGTGACCTTGTTGTTACACTCCGTACGGCTGCAGCTGTGGATGAAAATGGGAAATTATACGTTTGGGGTGAAGATTTCAATGATTTATTGAAGTTGCCTGAAGGCATCGAAGATGCGAAGATCGTTGAATTGGCATCGGGTCGTGCACATTTCATGGCTTTGGATGATCAAGGTAAGCTCTATGTTTGGGGCAGCAATAAGTTCAACCAATCTAAGATACCAAGTGCATTACAAAATACAAAAGTAAGTTACATTTCTGCGGACTTCTATCAAAGTTATGCAGCAGATGAAAATGGAAAACTCTATTCATGGGGAAACAATGGTTTCGTTTTGGGTAGTGATGAATTTGGTCGTGATTTAGCGATGCGTTTACTGCATGGTGGTCGTGTTTCGATGACTGTCGGAGCTGTCGCTGTATTGATCTCTACATTCTTAGGGCTATTAATTGGTTTGATTGCAGGTTTCTATGGTAAATGGGTCGATAATCTCTTGATGCGTTTTGCGGAAGTCATCAGTTCCTTCCCATTCCTTCCTTTAGTCATCACCTTATCGTCGTTCTTGCAGGGTAAACTTACACAGACGGAACGACTCATGATGATCATGGTCATCCTTGGCTTGATTTCATGGCCTGGCTTGGCACGTTTGATTCGTGGACAGATCTTAGCGGAACGCGAAAAAGATTTCGTGCTTGCAGCTCGTGCACTTGGGATTCGCTCAAATGTCATTATTCTACGTCACATCTTACCAAACATCATAAATATCGTTATCGTTAGTATGACCTTGAGTTATGCAGGCAGTTTATTAACAGAGGCAGGACTTTCATTCTTAGGCTTCGGGGTCGTCCCACCTTCACCATCGTGGGGGAACATGCTTAATGGAGCCCAACAATCTTCGGTCATCCAGTTATACTGGTGGCGTTGGATTCTACCGGCTCTCTGTGTATTGATTGCGGCATTGAGTGTCAATATCGTTGGGGATGGCTTACGGGATGCAATGGATCCTAAAGCAAATGAGAAATAGGAGGTAAACATGGCATTACTAGAAATTAAAAATTTACATACCTATTTTGAAACCCGACGCGGTTTGATCAAAGCCGTTTATGGTGTAACCCTAGAAGTTGAAAAAGGTCGTACACTGGGTATTGTTGGTGAATCAGGTAGTGGTAAAAGTCAGACAGCGATGAGTATTCTACGCTTGTTTGAGCATAATCAAAAAACATACGAAGGTGAAATCATCTTCGATGGTAAAGATTTAACAAAGATGACAGAAGCTGAACTGAGAACGATTCGTGGGAATGATATTTCAATCATTTTCCAAGAACCGATGACAAGCTTGAATCCTGTCTTCACCGTGAATCGTCAAATCAGTGAAGTTTTGATGCTGCATCAAAAAATCAGTAAAGAAGAAGCAGCAAAACGCACCATCGCCATGCTGGCTTCGGTTAAGATTCCAAATCCTGAAGAAGTTGCGAAAATGTATCCGTTCCAATTGTCTGGTGGTATGAACCAACGTGTCATGATTGCGATGGCTTTGGCTTGTCAACCAAAACTCTTGATTGCGGATGAACCGACAACAGCTTTGGACGTAACGATTCAAGCACAAATTTTACACTTGATGAATGAGTTGAAACGTGAGTATGATACCTCGATTTTGTTTATTACGCATGACTTGGGTGTCATCAATCAGATGGCGGATGATGTCGCAATCATGTATTGTGGACAAGTTGTTGAAACAGCGCCTGTCGAGTATATTTTCCAGGATAAATCTAAATATATCCATCCTTATACAGAAGGCTTGTTAAACTCCATTCCAAGCTTAAGCAGCAGCCGTAGTGAAAAGCTAGATGTCATTCCTGGTTCAGTACCGCATCCATTGGATCTACCAAAGGGATGCAAGTTTGCACCACGTTGCAAATATGCGACGGAAAATGTCGTAATGAAGAGCCACCATTGGTTCAAGTTGAAGCGCATCAAACGGTTCGGTGCTTCTATCCTAAGAAAGGAGCACATCATGAGTAACAATGTTCTCTTAAAAATCACAGATCTCAAGGAACACTTTCCTTTAAAGAAAAAATCCGTATTTCAAAAAGGCACTTTAAGTGTCCGAGCATTGGATGGTGTCACCGTCGATATTCTTGAAGGTGAAACCCTCGGTTTGGTTGGTGAATCCGGTTGTGGGAAATCCACATTCGGACGTACGATTCTTCAATTGTATGAGCCAACCGCTGGAAGCGTCGTTTATTACGGACGCAATCAAGAAGGTGAAGATCTCGCAAAGCTAAAGAAAGAAGACATGCGTAATTTGCGTCGTGATCTTCAAATCATCTTCCAAGATCCTTATTCTTCCCTGAACCCGCGTTTGACTGTTGGCCAAATCATTGGTGAAGGTCTCTTGGCACATGGTTTATTCAAGAGTGAAAAAGATCCTAATTATACTGAATACATCACAAAAGTCAT
This sequence comes from Erysipelotrichaceae bacterium, assembly GCA_047637795.1. Taxonomy (GTDB): domain Bacteria; phylum Bacillota_I; class Bacilli_A; order Erysipelotrichales; family Erysipelotrichaceae; genus UBA2212. The sequence goes on from JBLJAX010000180.1 coordinate 6,371, forward strand.
GGATCAATGTGGTTTGGCACCATATTTCATACATCGTTATCCTCACCAGTTCTCTGGTGGACAACGTCAACGTATTGGAATCGCACGTGCCTTGGCTTTGAATCCAAAGTTTATCGTATGTGATGAAGCTGTAAGTGCATTGGATGTCTCGATTCAATCCCAGATCATCAACCTCTTGATTGATCTAAAACATCAAAACAAGCTTACGTATTTGTTCATCACGCATGATTTGAGTGTCGTTAAATTTATTTCGGATCGTATTGGTGTCATGTATCTCGGAAATCTTGTGGAGCTCGCTCCTTCCGATCGTATCTTTGATAATCCATTGCATCCGTATACACAAGCTCTATTAGAAGCCATTCCTCGAACTGATGTTGCTTCGAACCAAAAATTAAGTATTCTTGAAGGCGATATTCCTTCACCGATCAATCCACCGAAGGGCTGTAAGTTCCACACACGTTGCAAATATGCAACCGAAAAGTGTCGTACGGTCGTTCCAAAGTGGGAAGAAATCGAAGAAGGTCATTTCGTTGCTTGTCACTTAAGGAGTGCAGAAGGTGTTTAAACACCGTAAAAAATATACAAAAGAGGAATTGGCGGAATATGATGCCAAACTAAAAGAGATGCACTTTGAGAAAGGGGATCTACCCGCAATGATCATTGCAGGTATTCTTACTTTCATTCCCATGATGTTGGTTGTCTTGGGTGTCATGGTCTTCATCATCTGGTTGTTTTTCTTAAGAAGCTAAAGAAAATGGACAATTTGTCCATTTTTTATCTTATAGGAAAGTTCTCTAAATTTCAGAGAATAAATTAAAAGAAGCGCTGATGTGAACGCACTCAAAAAGTAAATGAGATTGAAAGA
>JBLJAX010000181.1:0-2125 GCA_047637795.1 Erysipelotrichaceae bacterium
ATTGGTTTTGCAGGACGTCGTGTCATCGAGAAAACGCTTCAGGAACAATTACCCGAAGATTTCCAAAGTGCCGAGTTCTTAAAATCAAAAGGCTTCGTGGATAAGATTGTGAATCGGAATTCTTTACGCACTTTTCTAATCCAAGTGCTTAAGCTCCACAATTTGGAGGTCAAGCTATGAAAATGTTAAGCGCATGGGAACGCATCACCATCGCACGTTCCCAAAATCGTTTAAAAGCATTGGATTTGATTCCACACCTCTTTGATCATTTTGTGGAACTCCATGGGGATCGCTTGTATGGCGATGATCGTGCTTTGGTGGGTGGCATCGCGAGTTTTGAAGGCCAAGCCGTTACCGTCTTAGCGCAATCTAAGGGTCGTAATTTAGAAGAAAATCTAAGCTGCAACTTTGGGATGTTGCATCCAGAGGGCTATCGTAAAGCGATGCGTTTGGCTAAGCAAGCTGAGAAATTTAAACGTCCAATTATCACCATCATTGACACCGCGGGAGCCTATCCGGGCAAAGGGGCTGAAGAACGTGGACAGGCCGAAGCCATTGCGCAATGTTTAAGACTCTTTTCCCAAATCAAAGTACCTGTCATTGCCTTGGTCTTATCTGAAGGCGGCAGTGGTGGTGCGTTGGCTTTGAGTGTTGCGAATAAAATCTACATGTTTGAGAATGCGGTCTATTCGATTCTATCTCCAGAAGGTTTTGCCAGCATCTTGTGGAAAGATGAAACACGGGCTAAAGAAGCTGCTGAGCTCATGGAGTGCACGGCTTTTGACTTACAGGCAAAAGGATTCATCGATCGCATCATTGAAGAAGCAGAACAAGGATTGGAAGCAGATTCCTTATTCAGTATCGTTCAAATTAAAGACGCTATCCGTCAAGATCTGAATGCCTTACATAAAATGAAATTGAATGTGATGTTGGAACAACGTTACCAAAAGTTTAGAAAGTTGGGATCCCAATTATGAGCATCGAAATCATCGGTTATGGTTTGGCTCAGGCTGAAAAATGTGTCACCAATCATGATCTAGCCAAAACTGTGGATACAAACGATGCTTGGATTCAAGAGCGAACGGGGATCCAACAACGTTATTTCAGCATTTCTAAGAATACATCCGATCTGGCAAGTGCAGCAGCGATGATAGCCATTCAAGATGCCAAGATTGATCCCAAAACGATTGATTTGATTCTTGTGGCGACCATCACACCCGATGGCATGATGCCCAGTACAGCGAGTTTGGTTCAAGCCAAGTGTGGTTTGAATGGACAGAATTGTTTAAGCTATGACATCAATGCGGCCTGTACAGGCTTCGTCGTGGCCATGCAAAATGCTCAAGCCATGTTAGAAGCTGGGTTTGTATCGAATGCTTTGGTAATTGGAGCGGAGACTCTAAGCAAGATTTTGGATTTCAATGATCGTACGACCAGTGTTTTGTTTGGAGATGGGGCAGGCGCAATCATCCTGCGTAAGTCATCGTCTAAGCAAATGCTTCATTATACGCGCAGTGAAGGGGATGTGAATGGTGTTTTGACCAGTGATGGACTCACCTTGAATCCAGAGATGAAGTTTAATCATTTATCATCGCATTATCTTAGGATGCAAGGTCAAGCGGTCTTCCGTTTTGCGGTTAAAGCGATTGAAGATGTGATCGTAAATGTGTTGATGCAAACCAAGTTAGAAATTAATCAGATTGATTGGATCGTACCGCACCAAGCCAATCGCCGCATCATTGAGTATGTCGCGAATAAAATGAGCATCGACCTGTCGAAGTTCTATTTGAATTTAGATCAGTATGGCAATACCTCTTCCGCAAGCATTCCCATCGCCTTGAGCGAAATGAAGACAAAGGGCGTGCTTAAAGAAGGCATGCGTGTCATTTGTGTTGGCTTCGGGGCTGGATTGACCTGGGGCGGAAGCTACTTTGAGAGCTAAGGAGAAGCTATGTTACATCAAATGTTAAAGATTAAATATTCTATCATTCAAGGGGCAATGGCCAATATCGCCACTGCTAAATTTGCGGCTGCCGTATCCAATGCCGGTGCACTGGGTGTCATCGGTACGGGCGCAATGACACCAGAACTGGCACGTGCTGCTATTGAAGAATGCCGTACATTG
>JBLJAX010000182.1:0-4119 GCA_047637795.1 Erysipelotrichaceae bacterium
TGCAATCGTCGATTTACCCGAGCCCGTGGAACCAATGATGCCAAAGGTACTGCCTCGTTTGATGGCGAAACTAATGTTTTCTAGATCCGCTTTGGTTTGATTGTATGAGAATGAGACATTCTTGAATTCAATGAAACACGCCTCATCACTTATCTCAGATTCCACCAATACCACTTCTTCTTTTTCATCCAGAATCATGGCGATGCGCTCTGAACTTGCGTTGGAGCGAGAGAACAGAAGGAAAATACGATTGATGGCTAGAAATGAATTCAGGATCAATCCAAAATAAGTTAAGAACGCAAGAATGGATCCACTCTTGCTTAAACCTTCCGTAACACGATAAGCTCCGATTCCCAGAATCAGAACCAAACCCCCATTGAGAATCAAGTTCATCAAAGGGTTCAGAGATGCGATCACATAACCCGCTGTTCTTTCTTTGCGGGATACATCTTCATTCACACCATCAAACTTAGTTTGTTCATAATCTTCTTTGGCAAGTGCTTTGATGATGCGAATCCCTGTGATATTTTCGCGTACAACACGAATCAATTGATCCAATGAAGTTTGAAGTCGATTATAGAATGGAATTCCCTTACGTGAAATCCATATTATTACCCAGGTAATTATTGGCAACAATGCGATCAACACAAATGCCAAATAAGTGTCAATAAACAACATCATTACGATACTACCCAATAATAAGATTGGAGCTCGGATACCGATTCTTTGAATGACATTGAACATACGATAGATGTGATAGGTATCGGTCGTCATTCTTGAAATCAATGAAGGAATGGTAAAACGATCCACACTTCGATTTGAAAATGTCATGATGTGTTTATAGGCATCATCTCTTAAATCACGAATCGCATCCGATGAAATGCGTGCAGCCATACGATTGGCCAACACATTCCCCCCTAATGCCAATAAGGAACTTCCCAGCATCAAACCTCCATAGAGTAGTACTTTGGGAATGCTTTTTGTTGGAATGATGAAGTCGATCATATATGCCAGCAACCAAGGTAGAAACAACTCCATGATGGTCGCGAAGCTTTTAACACTTAAACCTTTTATGATTAATTTCTTATAGGGTTCTAGGTAGCCTAAGATTTTCTTCATAAAACATCTCCATTCTCTGCCAAGGACAAAGCACGCTCTTTTAAGCGTTCAAGGTATTGGAGGAACTTCACCAATTCTTCATCGCTGAAATCTTGCAAGATGTAGTCGCGCTGTTTATGCAGGATACGTTTGATCTCAATTGCCAGCACTTTTCCTTTTTCATTTGGATAAAGACGTAAGACACGCATGTCATTTTCATCCTGCACACGTTCGATATACCCCAGTTCGCTGAGATGCATCAAACCTCTTGCGACATTGCTTTTATCAATATGCATGTTTCGAGTCAACTCTTCCTGAGATATCCCTGGATGACGTGTGATTTCGAGGAGATAACTGGCTTGGTACCCTCTCAAATTCATATGTTTGAACGCTTCATTGCGAAATAGAATATTGGATCGCTCAATGATGCTTATCGTTTTGTTTATCGGTAACATGCATCCTCCTCATGTGATATTGTTGCGCACGCAACTATTATATCAAAATCAATGTAAATAAACAAAAACCACCTTGTGAGAGGTGGTTGATTGAATCGACTAATTTTCCTTATTCTTGTCATTGAACATGTTATACATTTCACTGACAGGGGTATGCAACTGAATGGCTTGAATAGTCTTCGCCAACATATAGCCGATCGAGATTTGACGAATTTTCGGTTCAGCTTTCTTTTCATCATTCAATGGAATGGAGTTGGTGACCACAAGTTCTTTGATCGAAGAATTGTGGATGCGTTCAACCGCATTACCCGATAAGATTCCATGTGAGCAGGCACAGTAGACTTCTTTCGCGCCATTGCGATACAACATATCAACACCACCCAACAAGGAACCACCGGTATCGACGATATCATCGATGATGATGGCGATCTTACCATTGACATCCCCAATCAAATTCATCGCTTCAGCCACATTCGGTTTCGTACGACGCTTATCAATGATAGCGATTGTTGAGCCTGGTAAGGTATCCGCTAAATTACGAGCACGTGTCGCACCCCCATGATCTGGAGATACCACAACAACTTCGTCTTTAAACTTCTTCGTTCTGAAGTATTGACCCAACATGGAGACAGCCGTTAAGTCATCGGTCGGAATATTGAAGAAACCTTGAATCTGAGGTGCATGAAGATCCAATGTCACAACACGGTCGGCACCAGCCGATTGAAGCAAGTCCGCAACCAACTTCGCAGTGATGGGTTGACGGGCACGTGCTTTACGATCTTGACGGGCATAGCCATAATACGGCATGACAACCGTAACCTTATCCGCAGATGCACGTTTGCACGCATCCAAGGCAATCAACACCTCCATGAGTGTTTCGGAGACAGGATTACAGGTGGACTGAACCAAGAAGACATGTTTACCACGAACAGATTCCAGTGGCTCGACAATGATTTCCCCATCTGAAAAGTGTTTAACAGAAATCTCCCCTCGTTTGATGCCCAAGTGGACACAAATCTCATCGGCTAAAGCAATACTACTGGTTAATGCAAAGACAACGATATCCTTCATTTTAACGACCTCCCTCATTTTTTCTCCTTATATCTTAACCCATAACCTGGCTTATTCACTTGATGTGCGCGAGCAATCGCCATATCCGTATCTTCAACACTTCGTGTAATGGTCGACCCTGCAGCCACAACCGCATTTTCACCCACTTCAATCGGCGCAATCAAATTGACATTGCTTCCAATGAAGGCATTATTACCAATAATCGTCTTGAATTTAGACTTCCCATCGTAATTGACGGTTACGACACCACAACCGAAGTTGACTTTTTTACCAACAATACTATCCCCTAAATAGGTTAGATGTGCACAGCGACTGTCAAAGCCCAACTGTGTATTTTTCATTTCGACAAAATTACCAATACGATTACTATCATCAATGACACAATGTTCACGTAGATGCGCAAACGGTCCAACATTGACTTTATTCTTTACAATCGAATCCGTGATGCGTGAAGAATCAATCTTACAGTTCTCGCCAATCGTACTGTTCACAATGAAACTATTGGGTAAAACAACAGTTCCTTTACCAATCTTGGTTTTCTTCTCAAGATAAACATTGGGATACAATGTCACATCCGCATCCAATTCTGTACTCAATGAGATATAGGTCTGATCCGGATTGACCATCGTCACACCCTTACGCATCCATTTCTGATTGATGGTTTGTTGGATCCATTGACTTGCCTTTGCTAAATCAACACGATCATTGACGCCCATGACTTCATTCACATCTTCAACGGGGATCGCCTGCATGTTCAAGCCATGGTTCAAGCCAATTTCAATCAAATCCGTCAAATAGTATTCCTTCGCCGCATTATCATTCTTGATCATTGCCAAGTATTCATGCAAGACTTTATTCTTAACACAATAGATGCCTGTATTGATCTCTTTGATCAACTTTTGTTCATCTGTACAATCCTTATATTCCACAATCTTCTCGATATCGCCCACTGCGTTACGTACAATGCGCCCATAACGTGCTGGGTCTTCAAAGATTGCTGTTAATACGGTTAAATCCGCATCTTTATTGGCTTCATAGAGATTTGCCATCGTCTCTGCTTGGATACACGGTGTATCTCCATACAGAATCAAAGAATCCCCTTCAATTGGAAGTAAGGGAAGACTCTGCATCACCGCATGTCCAGTTCCAAGTTGTTCACTTTGAATGGCATAGGCGACGCTGTCTTTTAAACAGGCTTGAACCAACTCCGCCCCATGTCCAACCACCACAACGGTTTGATCGACTTTAATTGTATTCAAATTTGATAAGACATGTTCAACCATGGTTTCACTCAAGATCGTATGCATGACCTTGGGAAGTTCTGATTGCATGCGTGTGCCTTTGCCAGCTGCTAAAACCACTGCAGTTTTCATTCCATTTTCCTCCAATTCTATTTTAACAAAAAAACCTTATAAGGAACTTATAAGATTCTTGAATATCGAGTATTTGAAATCTACTTCTTCAATTGATCTTCCCAAACTTCTTCTTTAAACCC
>JBLJAX010000183.1:0-16013 GCA_047637795.1 Erysipelotrichaceae bacterium
GGTGCTGCCATCGAAGCTGGATCTTGTTTCAAAACAATCGCCAACAAGGGTAAGCTTCCACCGACAAGATTGGCGAGTGTAATCGTCAAAAAGATCGTCAAAGAAACCAAAAGTGCGATTCCCCAACCCACATCCGGCATAAAGAAACCGATTCTTAAGGTATTGATCACAAAGAGTACGATGCCGAGAAGCATCGACACTTGCGTTTCTTTAAACAAAATGCGAAAGAAATCACGAACACTCATGTCATCCACAATCAAACCACGAATGACCATGGCGGACGCTTGTGAACCCGCATTTCCTGCGGTATCCATCAACATAGGAATGAAAATGGCTAATGAGGGTAATAAGACAAGCAATTCTTGATTGTTCGAAATGATCGTGCCTGTAAAGGTCGCTGAAATCATCAAGACCATCAACCAGGGCAAACGACTCTTCACAATTGATTTGATCGAAGATTCCACATACGAACCTTCCAATGGTGTCATCGCCGCCATCTTATGAATATCTTCAGTTGCCTCTTCTTCCACAACGTCAAAGATATCATCAACCGTAATAATACCCAAAACCTGCTTCGCACTGTCAATGACCGGAATACAGGTGATATCATATTTTGAAATCAAACGCGCCGCTTCTTCTTGGTCATCATGGGTGTACACATAATAGACATCATGATCCATGATTTCCACAACAGGCACTTCATCCTTCGCAAAAAGAATTTCTTTCAAACCAATGCTTCCAATCAAGGACTTGTCATCATCCACCACATAGCACCAGTTGATGGTCTCCGCCAACTTACCCTGTCGCCGTATGGCACGCATGGCTTGGGCTACCGTATAGGAATCACGAATCGTCACAAAGTCGACCGACATGATCGATCCACATGAATTCGGTTCATAACTTAAGAATTCATTGATTTGCTTACGTATTTCGGGACTTGCGGCCTGCAAGACCTTGGTCACCAAGGCTTCTGGCAACTCACTCAAGATTTCATTCAAGTCATCGGAGTACATTTCTTCCAATAAGATTTGAATCTGTGAACTTGTTAGATTATAGGTTAAACGTTCAATGGTATCACTATTCAAATAAGAGATGAGTTCTGCCCCAACATCCTTTCGGACAATCTTAAAAAGATGAAGCAAGTCTTCTGTTGCCAATTCATCAACCAAGAGTGCTCCATCAACGATGTTGGTCTCATCAAAGAAGGTCCGTATATTCTTGTATTCTTTTTGCTTGATCCAAGCCGTTAATTGACTAACGCTGATATCGATTAGTTCTTCCATGTGACCACATCCTTTCCCCTTTTATTTTAGCCTTATTAAAGGGTATAAACAATTAAAAAGCGTGTTGCCACGCTATCTTTTAACCCCTTTGGAGTCTTTTGAACCATAACCCTCTAAAAGGTTGGTCTCAAATGAGAAAATCATTTTTGCCTTACGTCGCGTCCGATTGATCGCTTGATCCACCAAGGCATCCATCAAGTCACTAAAACGCAAACCACTCTTCTCCCACAGGTAGAATGCCAATGAACCTGGGATGGTGTTGACTTCATTGATATAGATCGCATTCGTCTTCGCATCCATCATGAAATCAATACGAACGACCCCTGCACACGCCAAGACTTTGAAACTCTCAAGTGCAAGATCTTGAATCTTTTTCGTTGTATCCTTATCTAAATCCGCAGGACAAATACGGGATGTGGAAGCCATGCCCTTGCTTTTATTAGAGCCTTGGTACTTATCTTTGTAAGAAAGAATCGCATCATATTTCATGACTTCTTCTAAAACAGAAGCCTTCGCATCCAACTCATCCCCTAAGACCGAACAATTGACTTCTCTGAGATTTTGAACAGCTTTTTCAATGATGACACGCATATCGTATTGAAGTGCCGTTGTGATGGCTTCTTCAATTTCATCTTCTGCGTTGACGAACGAGATCCCGACACTGGAGCCTAAGCGCGCTGGCTTGACCACAACTGGATAGCCCAGCTCTGCGATTTTCTTAAGCTGCTTCGTTTTATCATCCGCATACGCTTTAACATCAAAATACAACCATGGGACCATCGGTAGATCATGGTATGCGAATGCCATCTTCATAAATATCTTATCTTGTCCTAAAGCTGCACCGATCACATCGGAGCCAGCATACGGAATTCCCATGGTCTCCAAATACCCCTGGACACTTCCGTCTTCACAATGCGTTCCATGAACGACGGGCACAACCACATCAATGCGTTGCGCTTTCTGCCATGGAAATGCTTTGACACTTTGCACAAAAATATTTTGCTTTTCTTTATATAAGGTTACTTGAGGCACTTTCTTCTTAATGGCATCCAAATCTTTGAATTGTTTGACATCCAACAGTTGAGATCCACTGTAGAGCTGATTATCCTTCGATAAATACAAGGGAACGACATGATACCGCTCACTATCAAAAGCCGCCATCGCCTGCGAAGCAGAGATGATACTGACCTCATGTTCAACGGAATTCCCGCCAAATAACACACCAACATTTAATTTCATAGGTTCAGCTCCTCAGTCAAAATCGACATCTTTCCCATTGATCGCCACATCCAACATCCGTCTCAATTCTATTTCCGTGGACTTGAACGATAAAGGAGGCAGTGCATCTAATGCAAAGTATCCAACACCCATCAATTCATGATTATAGGCTAAGCTTCCACCTTCAACCTTCGCTAGAAAATAAAGGACATATTCCGAAACCATACTGGGTTTTGGTTTATACAGATCACGTTGTAAGACGCCCAATAAGCGAACCAAGGAGACATCCAAATTGGTCTCTTGTTTGACTTCTTTAATCGCATTCTCACGTGCGGATTCAAAGACATCACACCAACCGCCCGGTACCGCATATTTCTCATCAGAACGTTCTTTTACCATCAACAATTCATTCTCATCATTGAAGATGATGACACGAACAGAGACATTCGGTGTCGGATATGTGTCTTTAGGATAGAGTTTAATGGAATCAATCTTCTGATCAACTTCTTCACTCTGCAGGATAACCAAATCATGCAGTTCTTGATAATTTTCCAATGCATACGGATCCTTAGAAAACTTTAGACCCACTTTACTTAATGCCAATAATTTACTGAGGAAATGATTCCACTCCATAACATTCTCCTAACGATTGAAGGCATCGGGTAAATCATTTTCCAAAAGGATCATGTCATCGCGCGATGCATGCGCTTCGATATATGCAAAAGCTTCTTTTACTGTATCCACAATCAAGACTTCTTTTAAATCAAAACCAACCTCTACCAAACCTTCATAGATGGCTTGCGTCTGCTTCTTACCAACGAGAATAACGGTATCTACACAAGCCAACATCTGTCGACCAAAGGCCTTATTATAAGCATCTTGCTCATGACCTAAGTCAATCATTCCAGGTGTAATGATATAACGATGATTCGGCATCATCTTCATCACTTCCAATGACATTTTAGCGCCTTCTGGATTTGAATTAAAGGCATTATCGATATAGTTGAAACCATTTATTTTTTTAAGTTGGAGACGATGATCAACATAGTTCACACCCATGACCGCTTTCTGCAAGTTAGCCCAATCCAAACCGAGTTGACGTCCCAACGCAATCCCCGCAAGAATATTACCAATGTTGTGTTTGCCCAACAAACGTGTCTCAAAGGCATACGTTCCTTCAAGGCACACCACATCAAAGGTCGAACCTTCTTGTGAATACTGAATATTGATTGCCTTAAAATCCGCTTCATGATCCAAGGCATAGGTCACGATCTTGCAATTGTTTTTAATACGATAATCACGAATCGTCGCATAATCATAATTGATCACACCCACACCATTGACCGGTAGATTCTCAATCAGACGCATTTTCTCACGCTGAATGTTTTCCAACGTCTTAAAGGTATTTAAGTGTTGAGGTCCAATTGCCGTTACAATCGCATAATGCGGACGAATGAACTTACTCAAGAAATTGATTTCCCCAACTTTATCCGCACCCATTTCCGCAATGAACACTTGATGAATCGCCTTGAGTTGCTCGCGAATGGTAATGGTCAAACCCATCGGTGTATTGAACGATGCTGGTGTGCTCAAGACATAATAACGCTCAGAGAGAATCTCGTTGAGAATGTTTTTACTGGACGTCTTACCGTAACTGCCTGTGATCCCAATCTTGATCAGACGGGGATGCGCATCCAACGCTTGTTTTGCCTTATGAATGTAATAATGTTTGACCAAGGCTTCAAAAGGAAGCGTTAAAATGGCCATGACATAAATCATCAACCAAACCATCATGACCATGATCGGTGTCAATAGACTGATCAAAAACCATTGGAGTTGATAGAGACCCAAAATCACCAAGCCCATCAAAACAAGCATGACCACCATTTGACGTTTAACACGACTGGTGTATTGAAGCTTCTTGATGAACTTCTGTTGCTTATCACTTTGAATCGCAAAATACGCTAAAATCAGCGTGAAAACAAGCCACAGCGTCGATCCCAGAACAGGGATGAAATAACTCGCTAAAGAAATCAAAACATATAGAACGACGATCATCGACCATCGCAACTCACGTTTCAAGTCAAACTTCAAACGATCCCTTAACCAAGGACCATAGCGTCTCAATTCATAACGATTTTGTTGAAACATGTGCAAACTCTGTTTTAGAGGGATCCACAAGAAAACAAACAACGCGATAAACATCATCAAACGATTGATAAACAAAATGAAATCAAACATGGCTTGCGTCCTCTTCTAAGAAAACTGACACGATCGCATGGAATCGACTTAATTGATTCCAATAAGCATAATGTCCATCGTTTTCAAAAATAACCAATCCTGCATCTTTAATCTCTTTCTCCATCTTCTTACCCATCCACAATGGTGTCGCATCATCTTGATCACCCCAAATAAGTAAGGTTGGCACTTCAATATGTTTAAGATACGGCGTTAAATCCTCATTGACGATCTTGACGAAACTCGCACGCAAGACGCCACTAATCGCCTTATAATCCTCACTTCCAAAAAGTTTACGAAGGGGCTCTTGGTATTTGACTAAGAAGGGCAATTTAAAGATCTGCTTCAACACCTTGAAACTATAGATTCTAAGAACCGTATCCAGACTACGCTTTGGACGGATCCCCGCAGCCCCTGTCAAAATCAACTTGTGAACAGGTCGCGTCAATTGATATTTGATTGCTAAACGCGCTCCAAATGAATGTGCGATAATGATCGGATCTTTTACATCCAAAACCTTTAAGAGCGCATCCAACCACTGTACATAGCCATCCACATCCCAAGCTTCATGCATGCTTTCACTTTGACCAAAACCAGGGTAATCCACAACCGTCACACGAAAACGATCTGCTAAGTGATCTGCAGTCGGCTGAAACATCTGGCTATCCTGACCCCAACCGACCAGGCACAAAACATCTTTACCTTCACCTTGTTGAGTATAATAGGATTTTATTTGAAGAACATCTTTAAAGGGCATTAAATGTACTCATCTTTCACTTTAACATTCGACTTTTCTTTTTCTATGATGAACTGAACACCATAACTTAAATTTTTGATTCGGATCGTATAATGATACGCCGTCAATACACGTTTGACGATCGCCAATCCCAAACCAAACTGACCTCCCTGTCCTTTTTCATAAGGTCTGAAAAGCTGTTCAATTCTTTCTTCAGGAATATTGATGCCATCATTGTAAATGATACAATAATCGGGTTTTAAATCAATGGTGATTTCTGTTTTAGCATACCGCAAAGCATTATCCAAGATATTCTCAATAACGACACGCCAAGGTTCCTCACTACCATAATAGCTGCATGACGTAAGATCGGTTTTCAGTTCGATTGAAGGTTTAAACACCTTAAGCGAAAGAATGACCTTCTCAATAACTGCCTTCATATCGGTCTTATCATTGCCTTTATCTTCCGCAATCAAATAACCCATACGATTGAGCAACAATAAACTATGAACCTTCTTCTCCAAACGATTCGCATGTTCAATGATGACATCAACACTCTTCTCTAAGGTCTCATATGGATAAATGCCATCCTTGATACTTTCACCATAAGATTTGATGGTGGCTATCGGCGTCTTCAAATCATGAGAAATGTTTTGAACCATTTCTTCCTTGAGTTGTTCCTGCCGCTTGATCTCATCATTCATCTGCACAATCGCACGTCCCAATTCGCCCACTTCATCATTACGATCCAACTTCAATTCAGCCTTCTGGCCTTTTCGATATTTATTGATGTACACTTCAATCTGCTTCAAGGAGTGAATCAGATACCCCACCCACAACATCAACAATAAAAACAAAATCCCAACAATGACCAACAAGATATTCACGACCCCATTGACCAAGGTGAGTTTGAACTGATCCATATAGCTTTGAGGCACAAAGCTGACGATCGTTGTTGAATCATCCACTTTACGAATCTGATAAACGATGTCTAAACTTGTTTTCGTCGACTCATAACGTTCAATATCAAGCGTTTGTTTCAAAATATTTTCTCTAAATAAACCATCCAATTCCACATCGATCTTTGTATTCGCATTTGTCTGAATCTGCTTCGAATCGTCCGTTGGGTAAAGAATATGGACGACATTGGGGTCTGTTCCAATAAAGAGTTCATCACTGCTCGACGAACCTTTTAAATTACGAACGACACGCAACTGAGTGCTATCAATATTCGTATACAATTGTTCTCGCACAAGACTGTTGATGTTGCCAAAGATAAACACCATCAGGAAGAAAATAAAAAAGGCGAGCGAAACCAACACAACACTCATCAATTGTTGCGTCAGCGACATGCCTTTTAACAGTTTCTTAAAGCGTGACATTTTAACCTAAACGATATCCATAACCATAAATGGTATGAATATTCAAATCTTTCATTTTTTTACGTAAACGTCGAAGTGTGTCATCCACGACCCGATCACTACCATAATAATTCGTTTCCCAAACACGTGCTAAAATCTGACCACGTGAGAATGCCGTCTGCTTGTTTCGAACAAAAAGCATCAATAAATCAAATTCCTTGGTTGTCAACTCGATCTCTTGGTTATTGTAATAAACCTTACGTTGTTCCACATCAATTTCATATGCATCCACATGCATGCGATTATCATCTTTATATACACGACGAACGATATTATTGACACGCAAAACCAACTCTTTTGGAGAAAATGGTTTCGTGATGTAATCATCACTGCCCTTTTCCAAACCAATGATGCGATCGAATTCTTTATCCCGTGCCGACATGAAAATGACAGGTACAGCCTTGGACTGACGACGAATGTCCTCAATGAGATCAAAACCACTCTTGTTGTCCAACATGATGTCTAAGATCCACAGATGCACATCATCGTCACTGACATGCACAACCGCTTCTTCATACGTAAAATAAGATCGAACCTCATAACCTTCTTTCTCAAGATAGCTACGAACCAACTCATTTAAATCCTTCTCATCCTCGACAACACAGATCACGCGTTTCATAAAGCCTCCTTACAACTTCAAGGTATGAATCATTTCAACCAATTCATCGCAACAAGCATGACATTTATCGATGCTAGCAGCTTCCACCATGACACGAACCAAAGGTTCGGTTCCTGAAGGTCTTACTAGGATTCTACCTTCACCATGGAGATCCAATTCCATCTCGTCTATACGAGCCTTCAAAACAGGATTACTCAAGGCTGCCTTTTTATCATTCACTTTTACATTTTTCAAGACTTGCGGGAAGATGACAACCGGTTCACCCAAATGACGCAGCGAATCTTTCTTCGCATGCATGACTTCCAACAACTTCAAGGCAGTCAATAAGCCATCACCTGTTGTAGCGTGCTGCTTGAAGATGATGTGTCCGGATTGTTCACCACCCAAGACCAAATCCTTTTGCAACATGCGTTCATACACATATTTATCCCCAACTTGCGTCTGCTCACTGGTGATGCCTACATCTTTAAGCGCTTTATAAAGTCCAAGATTTGCCATGACCGTCGTCACGACACTCTTCGAATTAAGCAATCCTTTTTCATTCAAATAGGTGCCACAGATGTAGATGATCTTATCGCCATCCACCAATTCACCTTCATGATCGACCGCAATCAAACGATCCGCATCCCCATCAAACGCCAAACCTAAATCAAAACCATGGGCTTTGACAAAAGCTTGAAGTGTTTCTGGATGCGTCGATCCACAATGATCATTGATGTTCACACCATTCGGCTCATTGTGCATGATGGTGCATTCAGCCCCCAAGGCTTCTAATACTTCTAAAGCTGTAACCGATGCAGATCCATTGGACGCATCGATCGCAATCTTGATCCCACTGAGATTCATATCAAAAAGCTTGCTCAACCATTGCTTATAGTGATTCAAACCCGATCTAAAATCATGAACGATCCCAATGTGCTCCGACATGGCATAGGGCAACTTCTCACCATCAATAACCGCTTCAATCTTCGCTTCCAACACATCATCGATCTTCACACCATGGGTATTGAAAATCTTGATGCCATTATCGTAATACGGATTGTGACTCGCGGAAATCATGACCCCACATGCAAAATCCTCATGTGTCGTTAGATAAGCAATCGCAGGCGTCGGTACGACGTCTGTATCATATACATGCGCACCACTGGCACAAACACCCGCCATCAAGGCATGCTTAAGCATACTGCTGGATAAACGCGTATCCATTCCCACCACAATCTTCTGACTTGGGTAGAGATGCCCTAAGGCACGTCCGATTAAAAATGCTGTTTCTGCCGTCAACTCTAGATTGGCCTTACCCCGAATGCCATCTGTTCCAAAATATTTCCCCATCTTATTTCACCACATTGATCCTTATTGTTTGTTTGACTAAGCTTGCCTTGACAAGCGGTTTATAGGAACGAAGCAAGAGCTGAACATCTTGTTCACCCTCTTCCAACTTCGACATATCGAAATAGACATAGAAATCATCTGCTGTAATCGTATCCACATTGCTCTGTGTTCCAAAGATTTCAATCGCAGTCTGCGTATCATCTGGATCCATCAAGGTAAAACGATATCCTTGAACGTTATTCACAAACTGAATGAATACATCTTCAACCCTTGAACTCACACCAGCACCTAAAGTCACCTGCATGTTGACACGATTCACACTGGTCTTCTTAACCCCAGTTGGAAGTGGAATATCCGCAACCAAGCTCGTATCCGCAGTCAACGTCGTCGCATCAATCGGAACCTGAATACTTTCAATGTTCTGCAAGACCGTCTCACGTCCAAAGATCGTTACGTTCTGCTGATCCAACACGATGGATTCAATCGCCATACCATTCGGAATATCCCCATTTGGCACAACCATGATATTGACTGTTTTATTCGGCGAGCTGACACCGACACTGACTTCCACACTGGAAGGAATGATGTCCACATCCATCTTATTTCCATCCTGGTCATAAGCGACAATCGGAGCTGTCTGGACAAAATCCGCTGTCACGCCACTCGCATCGATCAGAGCTTTAACGATCCCAATCTGTGCCAAGGTATCTTGTGAAGCACGGATGATGATTTCTTGATCTTTAAATGTAGGATCTGATAAAACAAATTCTTGATTCATTTTATCCGTATTGATAAAGTCATATTCCAAATTAAAGTGTTGTGAAACTTTCTTCTTGATCGTCACCACAGCCGAAGACTGTGATAAAGCAACTTCAACACGTGTTGAGAAATCCTTAGGACTCAACTTAACTTCATGTGTTCCTTCTAATAAACCCGTAAGATCCGCCACAACCGAATAAGCCTTCTGTGTCCGAATCAAGGTGATATCCGACATGTCCCCAACGACATAGGCTTTGACATTGCTTGGTAGTCCACTGACTTCATAAACCTCATCATTGGACAAGACATTCACAGGAATATTATCAATCGTAACCCCAGATGTAATGGGTGTTTCAAAAATGATTTCCCCAATATTGAAGTTGATTGCGACATATAAAATTACGGCTAAAATCAAACTGACGATCTTTCCTGACTTAGGGTTGAATAATAAGCGATCGATCCACATACTGAAGAATCGAACAATCCGCATGAAGATGAATTCGATCGAACTATAGGTCTTAATGACTTTCTTGCTCTGCTCGGCAATCGTCTTGGCCAATTCCAACTTATCGAGATCTTGCACAATGGGCTTTTTCTTCTGACTCATTCGCCTTGACCTCCTTGCTTATCCTCTTCATCATCCAGTAAATGATCATCCGATACACTGTATTCCAGTGAAATATGACGTGAATCCAACTTCTTATCTTCTTTGATTTCTTCCGCTTCCTTCACTTCAACTTCTTTCACAACTTCTTTTTTAACAGGCTTTAGATTCTTAATGCGATCGACTAAGCGTGTTTTCACTTTCGTCTCTGGTAAAGGTGACGCTTCTTCAAGCTTAACTTCATCCAACGGAAGTTCAGTCTGAATTTCCGCAATTGGTAATTCAGTTTTAATCACTTCTTCCATTACCGGTTCAACCACTTTAGGCTCTTCCGTTTTCACAACAGGCTTTTGCTTTACAGGTTTATCCTTCTTCTTAACCCAGGTATTCAAAAGTGATTTCAACTCACCACGTGCTGTTTTAGACGCTTCTTTTGAAACAACCTCTTCTTTTAAAGGAACAATTGGAACCACTTCATCATTCTTCTTATTCAGACTCTCCTCGCTTAGATCAAACTCATCCTGAAGCACAACTTTCTCAAGATATGCACGCAAAGTTGCTTGTGTCATCTGCGTCAATTTACCTTCTTCCGCAATCGAGATGCGTCCCGATTTCTCTGAAACGACAACCGTCACAGAATCCGTAATCTCACTGATTCCCATGGCAGCCCGGTGGCGTGCCCCATAACGACTTGGCGCTTCCAAGTTGGTGGGTGGGAAATAAGCAGAAGCACAGGCAATGCGATCACCCTGAATGATAACCGCCCCATCATGTAAAGGTGTCGTCGGCACGAAAATGGTTTGGAGTAAATCTGAGGTGACCAAAGAATTCATCGGTGTTCCCGTCTTAATGAAGTCACTCAAAGAGTGACCTTGTTCAAGCGTGATCAAAGCACCGATACGATTATTCGAAAGATTCATCGTTGCTGTAACGATTTCATCTACCAATTTCAAACGCTCGTTACTGGATAATGTATTCAAACGTGAGAATACTGAACTTTTCCCCAAACGTTCCAGGACAGATCGTATCTCTGGTTGGAAAATGATGATGATTGCGAGGAATCCATAGGTAACTAAAACACCTGCCAACCAATCCACCGCTTTGAAGCCAAAGAAGTTCGCTATGGCTCGTATGATTAGAATTAAGATGATCCCTTTGAAAATTTGTGCGGTTCTTGAGTTGTTTCGCACAATCTTGATTGTATAATAGAGTAATATCCAAAGGATGAGAATGTCGAAAAACATTCTAAGCATCTGGAAGATGGTTTGTACGGTCGTGTAACTAAACATGTCAGACCTCCTCAGCGAGATAATTATAACACAATTATGTGATAGCAAATACCTTAGGGTCACCCTTAGAAAGACATCTAAACAATGAAACAAATCCTAGAAATCAATGGCAAAACCCTAATCTTGATCGGTACTGCCCATATCTCTGAACAAAGTGTTCAAGAAGTGCGTGACACCCTAGAATCCACCCAAGCCGATACCATCGCCATCGAGCTGGATGATGAACGCTATAAAGCCATGAACGAGACCCAAGATTGGCAAAAAATGGACATCGTCCAAATCATTAAGAAGAAGAAAGTCGGCTTTCTCTTCGCACAAATGATTCTATCCTCCTACCAACGTAAGATCGCACAAAAACTCGATTTGAAACTCGGTGAAGAAATGAATGTGGCGATTCAATACGCCAAACTTAACGACAAGAAACTTCTCCTCATCGATCGAAACATTCAAACCACACTCCTGAGAATATGGCATGGCTTGGGCTGGTTCGAGAAGATCAAGATGCTTACAGAGCTTCTTGCCTCCTTATTTGAAAATGATGTCAAAGAAGAAGACATCGAACGTTTAAAAGAAGGTGACCTCTTACAGTCCGCCCTTCAAGAAGTGAGTAAACAATTCCCACAGATTGCGGAAGCCCTCATCTTTGAACGTGATCGCATCATGGCCTATAAACTAGCCCATGCCAAAGGTCCAACGATTATTGCAGTAGTAGGCGCAGCCCACGTGCCTGGCATCATCGCAAACCTCGCTAATGAAAACTCAATCAATGATCTGCTTAAAGTTCCCGAGAAAAAGAAAAACACTTTGCTTGCTTGGCTCTTCCCAGCATTTCTCGTTCTATTGATGGGTTTAACCATTATGAACGCCCCAGACATGGCCTTCACAACCATCCTTCGCTTCATTCTCATCAATGGTAGCTTAGCCGCATTGGGCACACTGATTGCCCTAGGACACCCCTTAAGCATCCTCACCGCCTTCATCATGGCACCGCTTGGTGTCCTGAGTCCCTTCCTGGCGACAGGTTGGTTCGCTGGTCTCACAGAAGCTTGGGTACGCAAACCTCAAGTTCATGATTTCATGAACCTGCAAACCGATGTGCTCAAGATCTCAGGTTTCTGGCGAAACCGAGTCGCCCGTATTCTCTTGGTTGTTATTCTGGCGAATTTATTTGCGAGTTTGGGCTCCATTGTGTATTCGATCGACTTGATTCAGAACTTATTCAAATAAAGGAGAAAACGTATGACAATATCATTCCTATTCTTTGTTGGATTAACAGCCTTAGCTTTCATCCTCCTCATCGTTGTGATGATGGTTGTGATCAAACGACAATAAACAACTACTAAAAATGTACCTCGATCGAGGTACATTTTGTTTACTGCTTATTGGCTAAACGATAGATCTGTTTGATGTCTTCCTTCGTCAAAGGTTTGAAGAACCCAAGCGTATCACTGGTCCGTGCGACGAAGATCTTATCGGTCATTTCATCAATGACCGCCTCATCGATGGGTAAGGATGTCGTATCGGTCTCAAGATCGAGCGATTGGAAGAACAATTCCAAGCGACGAATGCCTTCCAATGCAATCGCTTCTGGATAACGAGCATCCATTTGCACATCGAAGACACGTTGCGCAAATTGAACAAACTTATACACACCTTCTGTATAGACATGACGCATCCACCAAGGAATGATCATCGCTAAGCCTGCTCCGTGTGCAATATCGTACTTAGCGGATAACTCATGTTCAATCGAATGACTTGCCCAATCCCCTACACGTCCAACACTGAAGAGTCCATTGTGTGCCAATGTTCCACAGAACGCAATCTCCGCACGTGCATCATAGTTGTTGGGTTCTTGCATGACCAAAGGCGCATTATTGATGATTGCCTTGATATTGGCTTCAATCAAACGATCGGTCAGATCATTGTGTTCCACCTGCGTGAAATAACGCTCCAACAAATGTGCTGTCATATCGACGATGCCACAAGCAGTTTGGAACGCAGGAAGCGTCATATGGAGTTCAGGATTGATGATCGCAAACTTAGGAATGAATAATGGTGAACCTAAACCACGTTTGATCAGACTTTCATCATCCGTTAAGACAGAACTTGTGGAAGACTCACTGCCTGCCGCAGGAATCGTCAAAACAACACCCAAAGGCAGAACCTTTTCAACCGTCTTCCCATAGAGGTAGTAATCCCAAACATCCTCGTCCATCAAAGCACCCAAAGCGATGCCTTTGGCACTATCGATGACACTTCCCCCACCAACAGCCAAGATCACATCGATCTTTTCTTTTTTACACAGTTCAATGCCTTCTTTAACCAGACTAACGCGAGGATTGGGTTTGACACCACCTAATTCATAAACGGTCATGTTCGCATCCTTCAATGACTTTAACACACGTTCCAATAGACCACTTGCTTTAGCCGATTGTCCACCATAGTGAACCAAGACTTTAGAACCATAGGTTTTTGTTAACTCACCAACTTGTGATTCGGTATCTTTACCAAAGACAATACGCGCCGGATTATAAAATGTAAAATTATTCACCTTTTACCTCCCATAGATTAAACGGATATATACCTTCTTCTTTGAATGTTTCAAACTGCTTGACCACATAAGGCTTATCTTCTTGATAGGTTACCCCAAACCATGTGTTCTCAGAAGCCAAGACATGAAGCTTATATTCATTGTGCAAGGTCTCCCCAATCATTGTAGGAATGACGTGTTCACATTTCATTGGATTGCCTTCTAAATCGCGTTTTAAGAATGCAATGAACTGCTTCTCAGCCAATGCAAACACATTGGGCGTGAAACCCCAGAAGTTCATGGAGACTAAACTCTCATATGGAAGAGCTTCCCAAACATCACTTGTATTTAGATATACGATGTCATCGCCTTCGCGTTTGATCTTCGCAATCTCAACAATCTTATCCAATTGATCATTCTTGATTTCACAGACACCACGGGATACCGTACCAGAATCTGATAAAGTGTTACGCAAACGATAGCCTACCATTCCATAATTTTGATCATCCACGGATTCTTGTAAGAACTTGAACATACTGGTGAACGCATCTTTACCATAGTAATCATCCGCATTACAAATCATGAACGCTTCTTTTACTTGCTTGCGACATGCCCACAACGCATGGGTTGTCCCCCAAGGTTTTTCACGACCTTCAGGACACACAAATCCTTCAGGAAGATCATCCTTATCCTGGAAGACGTATTCCACTTCTACAAATGGACGAATATGTCGGACTAAGGACTGTTCGAAAGCAGCTTCGTGTTCCTTACGAATGATGAGATAAACTTTCGAAAAACCTGCTTTGATCGCATCGTAAATCGTAAAATCGATAATGCTTTCACCATTATTTCCAACGGTATCAATCTGCTTCAAACCACCATAACGGCTACCCATTCCAGCCGCCAAAATTACCAAACTTACTTTATTCATGTTTATCTTCCTCGCTCCATTCATTATACAAAGTTTAGGCTCAAGTCTCAATCAAACGACCAACTAAAAACGGACAACGTCCGTTATAGATAGCGTTCTACGACAAGTGCGATACCATCCTCATCATTGGATAATGTAATCTCATCCGCAGCTTGTTTCAAGTCTTCAACCGCATTTTCCATCGCAACCCCTAAACCTGCAAATTTTATGATGGAGAGATCGTTGTGTCCATCGCCAAAAGCAATGGTTTCATGTGCCTCAATGCCCATCTTGACTAAACTCTCATGCAAGGCATTGGCTTTATCAATCCCATTTGCAGTGAACTCATAATAGAAAGCCGCTGTAAACATGGAATTCAATTTACCAACAAAAGGTTCAGCCATGGCTTTGTGATGATCCAAAAGATATTGTGGATCTCCAGCAACCAAGATCTTATTTACAGGCGCTTCAACCGCATCCCATAAATGTTCAGGTTCACAGAGACGATAATCATTGCCACGTGCTTCATACTCGACCGCATTCCATGTTCGACCATTCCACGAGATTTCATTCCCGTACACATTATCCACCATCATTGTATCCCCAACGCCAAACATCGGCATGACGTCAAAGTTCTTCATGTGTTTCAAAACTGCTCTGGCTTCTTCAATGCTCATGGCTTGGTTGAATATGATTTCATTGGTTTCACAATCCACGACACTTGCGCCATTGTATGAAACCATCAAACCATGGTGTTTATCCATTTCAAGTTCATGAACCAATTTCATCATTCCACGTGTAGGTCGACCCGATGCCAATACGATTTTAATGCCCTTGGCTTGTGCGTTCATCAATGCTTGCTTAGTGCGTTCTGTAATCAGCTTTTGATGGTTTAAAAGTGTCCCATCGATATCCAAAATTATTGCTTTTACAATCATAAATTACCTCTCATGCATTATAACATTGATTCTAGAAGTTCTATTTTAACAAAGGTAAATTGCTCAGTCGTTTCATGATTGTCGATAGTTTGACACTTTCAAAATGACATAAGTTGGAGAAGTCCTTTGTTTAAGG
>JBLJAX010000184.1:0-3649 GCA_047637795.1 Erysipelotrichaceae bacterium
GGAAGCTCAGGTCCAACAAAGACCAAATCGATCTGTTCAGTTTGACAGAAATTAATGATTGCTTCAAAATTCAGAGGATCGATGGACACACAGCTTGCCACGTCCACCATTCCTGGATTGCCAGGAAGAACATACACTTGCTTTACATTTGGACTTTTATGAAAAGCATGCGCAATGGCGTGTTCACGACCGCCACTGCCAATAACTAGAATTTTTCTTTCCATCAATGTTTAAAATGCCTTTCACCTGTAAAGACCATGCATAGTCCTAATTCGTCACAGGCTGAAATGGAATCCTTATCTTTAATGGAACCTCCAGGTTGAATGATGCATGCGACGCCATATTCGGCAGCCAATCGTACCGTGTCATCCATCGGAAAGAAGGCATCACTGGCAAGAATGGCCCCCTTCGCTTTATCACCAGCCTGTTTGAGTGCGATTTCTGCTGCGCCGATGCGATTCATCTGCCCTGCGCCAATGCCGATTGTTTGACCCTCTTTGATGAGGACGATGGCATTGGATTTAACATGTTTGACCACCCATTCACCCATCTCAAGATCACTGATCCAAGCTTGGTCAAGGGCTTGTTTCGTTACACATTTATAATCCTTAACATCCGTACTGTGATCATCCACAGCTTGAACCAATAAACCACCACTAATGCGTACCGTCGCTCTATTGAATGGCTTTTCAATATGATGTGGGAAATGAAGGACACGTAAATTCTTCTTCGATGCGAAAATCTGGAGTGCTTCTTCCGTATACTTCGGTGCTAGGATGATTTCCAAGAAGATATCGACACATTGTCGCGCAATATCCGCACCAACCGTTCGATTAAAAGCAACGATGCCTCCAAAGATACTGATGGGATCCGCAGTGTAAGCTTTCTGCCATGCCTCTAAGAGTGTATCTGCTGTCCCAACCCCACATGGATTCATGTGTTTAAGCGCAACACAGGTAGGCGCATCGAATTCTTTGATTAAATTCAGTGCGGCTGCCCCATCCTGGATGTTGTTATAGGAGAGCTCTTTCCCTTGAATTTGTATGCCCGATGCCATGGAGTAAGACTCATCAAAGGGTGTTTGATAGAAGGCTGCGCTTTGGTGAGGATTTTCACCATAACGAAGTTTTTGCTTCAAAACAAAGGTTTCGGTGAAGCGCTCAGGATAAGTAATGCCTTGTTTATGGGTGAGATATTCCGCAATCATACTGTCATAACTGGCTGTCAAACGAAAGACCTTGGCTGCACACCATTCACGAAAACCCAGATCTGTTTCACCCTTGGTTTCCAGTTGTTCAATCAAAGTCGGATAGTCTTCAGGATCACAGATGACCGTTACGGATTGGTGATTCTTAGCGGCACTTCTAAGCATGGAAGGACCACCAATATCGATGTTTTCAATCGCTTCCTCATGCGTAAAATCTGCTTTAGATATGGTTTGTTGGAAAGGATAAAGATTGACGATGACATAATCGATCGCATGGATGTCCTGTTCATCGACTTGTTTCTGATGTTCAGGCAGGTCTCTACGGAAAAGTAGTCCTCCATGAATCTTAGGATGAAGCGTTTTGACACGTCCATCCAACATTTCTGGAAAGTCTGTGACTTCTTCAATGCCTAAGACAGAGAGACCCGCTTGCTCGAGCGTTGCTTTCGTCCCCCCCGTTGAAATCAGTTCGACATCATGTTTGATAAGCACTTGAGCTAATTCAATCAAACCCTGTTTATCACTGACACTCAATAAAGCACGTTTCTTCATGGTTTTACCTCCCATAATTGTTTGAGCACTTTTGGATAAAAAGCATGTTCCAAGTGGTGCAACTTTGCTTCAATTTCAATGCGTGGCTCATCGCCCGCAATTTCAAAGGATACTTGATCGATGATTTTACCGGTATCCAAACCATCATCCACAAAATGAACTGTAATCCCCAATATTTTGTCCTTTGCTTGTAGGGCTTGTCCTAAAGCATCTTTACCGCGATATTTCGGTAATAAGGAGGGATGAATGTTCACGATTTTGTTTGGAAATGCTTCAAGTAAGTTTTTCCCAATGATGCGCATGTATCCAGCGCAAACGATCCACTCTGCATCCCAAGCTTGAATCTGTTTAAGCATTGAACTTTCCATGGCTTCTTTATTCATGTACCAATCCTTGAGATACAAACAGACTGGGATATTCAAGTGATGCGCACGCTTAATCGCATAGGCATCCATACGATCTACGATTAGACCGACACATTGCGCATTCAAGCTTCCATTCTGTGTCGCTTTAATCAAGGCCTCAAAATTAGATCCGTTGCCGGATGCGAAGACGACAAATCTTACAGCCATTGGATGCCGACCTCATTGCTTATTTCGCCCATGATGATTGCTGTTTCGTTTATGTTTTTAAAATGATCCATGACTTGGTTCACGTGTTCTGGTTTAACCACAAGAATCATCCCAATTCCCATATTGAAGACATGATAGAGTTCGTCTTCTGCGATGGATCCCAGTTCTTGTAGGGTTTTGAAGATGGTTGAACTGTCCATGTGTCTTTTTAATTTTAAACCTTGGTTCTTGTGAAAACAACTTGACTTAGACTTTACTCCAAGCCGTATAATCAAGTTGAGGGTATATGCATGAAACAATCTCAACTCACTTTAATCGTATTTATGTTAATGAACTTTGTGATTGGGATGTCTGCCATGGTTTTTGGTGGCATCTTAGATCAAGTCGCAATTTCATTAAATGTGTCCGTCGCTTTGACAGGTCTTTTAGCAACCAGCTTCTCTATTGGGGCTGCCATTGGCGTACCCATCATCTTGATTGTTTTCGCACAAGCCAATCGTAAACGTTTGATGCTTATTCTGTTAAGCTTGAGTCTTCTCAGTAATATCGCAACGATTCTCGCACCGAACTTTGTTTTATTGTTGGTGGCACGTACCTTGATGGGTATCACCATCAATGGTTATGGCGTCATGGCGATTTCAACCGTTACTTCACTCGCTGAGAAAGATCGTCAAGGTCGTTCCTTAGCGTTCCTTATCATGGGCAATGCTTTGGCAATGTTGGTGGGTATTCCCTTGGCGAGAGCATTGTCTGCCTTTTTGGATTGGCGTGGCATCTTCTGGATTCTGAATTTACTGACATTCCTAGCATTCGTTTATTTTGCTTTGGTTCTACCGAATCCTAAAGAAGAAGCAGCGAAAATGAGCATCTTGGATCAATTTGAATATCTAAAATCAATCAAGGTTTGGACATTACTCATCTTCACCTTGGTCATGTTTAGTGGTTATGCGGCCTTGAACACCTTTGTGACCCCATTCTTGTTGGATCGCTTTCCGGGTTTGAATCCCATCATGAGTTTGGTTTTGGTAGGGCTTGGCTTGGCCAGTTTCATCGGAAATAATATCGGTGGCCATTTATCCGATCGTATTGGGTATTCAAAGTCCATGTTGGTAGGGGCAATCTTACAAGCCTTGAACATTCTAATGGTTATCGTCTTACGTAACTACACACTCCTCAATATCCTCTTTATCATCTTTTGGATCATGAGTGCTTGGATAACAGGTCTCCAGTTGAATCTTGGCATCATGCAAGAAACCCATCACGATGCACGTTTCATCATCAGCCTGACAGGCACATCCATTCAAATGGGTTCAGCGAT
>JBLJAX010000185.1:0-2825 GCA_047637795.1 Erysipelotrichaceae bacterium
TCAAACTTGATCAAACGTGCAAACATGTTACACCCCCAAGTCCTTCGTCGCATAGGTTTTGAAATACGGTAAGACCCCATAACGAAGCATCAATAAACTAACCAATACGATATAGACTGCATCTTTGAGATATTGAACAAGATCCACAGAATCTAAGAATGAGGCATTCAATAAACGTAAGGTCACTTCGGTAGGTGACCAAAAGATGTACTCTAAAGTCGACTCAGGGAGTAAACCCAAGAGAACGCCAATGCTTGGAAGCACTAAGACAATCATCAAGACCATATAGTTTAAAAGTAATGCCGTGAAATCCTTAGAGACATAGCTCAACAAGACTCCTATGAACACATAGAAACTTGTGACCAGAATAATCCCTAGAAACAACCATTGGAAATTAAAGAGATAATCCTTCAAGAAATACATCGAAGCTCCAATGATCACAAAGATGATCGCAATATTAAGGATATTAACCAGAATCTTGCTCACAATGTATTCAAACTCTGTCATCGGTGATATCAACATCGAACTGATGGTATGTTCCTTCTTTTCATAGAACATCTCTGCCCCCACCAACAAGGACGTCATTGTGGAGGTCTCCATTAAGAAGACAAAGGGTAGAAAAGTCTTGAATTCATCCAGTTCAAGGAAATAACCCATCACAACCCATACCAAAGCCACCACTAGAGATGCGGTAAAGAGATTGTATTTCGTAAGACGTGTGAATTCACCGGATACCAAATGCTTAATCTTCGCCATGTAACTTCACTCCCGTCACTTGGATAAAGATTTCTTCCAATGTCGTTTCACCACTGTGAATCGTTTCGATTTCCTTCGTACGCATTAATTCTACGAAGGCGTCTGATTTGATTTCATCCATCGTAAATTGTCTTACTTGTGTTTTATTGTCTTCTTTGTACTCAACCGTTACCGTACGTTGACCATACTTGATTTTAAGATTACGTGGACTATCGATCTCTTCAATCTTGCCTTCTGTGATGAAGGCAACACGATCACACAACTCATCCACGTCACTCATGATATGGGAGGTCAAGAATACCGTTCCACCGTTATGCGCAAATTCACGAATCATATCTTTGACGATACGTGCGTTCTTAGGATCCAACCCATTGGTGGGTTCGTCTAAGAAAAGCATCTTAGGTTTGTTTAACAAAGCTCGTACAAGATTCAAACGAATCTTCATCCCTTTTGAATATTCTCCAACCAATTTATCCTTATCTTCCCATAAACCAACACGTTCCATCAAAGGTTGGATGTCCGCGTGATTCTTATACAGTTTCTGGAAGAAATCCAAATTCTCCATTGCCGTCAACTTCGAGAATGAAATCGGCATCTCAAAACATACCCCAATATCTTCATAAAAAGCATCATTGAATGAATGGAGGTCTTTGCCATCAAAGTGAATCTCACCCTTATCATAAGCTAAGAGTTTGACCAACAACTTTTGTGTGGTTGTCTTCCCCGCACCACTGGGTCCTAAGAAACCAAAGATTTCTCCTTGTTTGATTTCAAAATCAATGCCTTTGATCGTATCCTCTGCGTTCTTTGGGTATTTGAACACCAAGTCTTTTACTGTAAACATACACGCTCCTTAACGAACCATCGTTCCCTTTTGTATCAAATCCAATACTGCTTCTGAAGCTTCTACCATTCTGTCATAATCTTTATTCACAAAGTGTTCCATCAATAACTTCTGATTAATACCAATCAACATATCACTGAGCAACTGTGGATCTACATCCGAGCGAATGACGCCATTGGCTTGGTCCTTACGAATCAAGCTCAAGAAATATTCCATCATCCCAGGATTCTGTTTGATCAACTTCTGAATGAAGCTGCTCTTATCCAATTCCATCAACACACCAATCTTGTAATAGCGTGGTTGTGCCTCCATCCATATCTTTACTTGCCGCAACATATTCAAGTAAGCTTCAAAGACATTGCTGGCTTCAGCTTGCACCACATCTTTAAAGATGCGGTATTTCTCTTCAGCGATGATGCCCAGCATCTCTAGATAACAGTCTTCTTTATCTTCGAAATACTGATAGAAGCTCCCTCGTGAGATCTCCGCTCGCTTGATGATGCGGTTAATGGACGCATCACTGAAGGTATAGCTACTGAATTCTTCCATGCATGCATCAATTAAACGCTCTTGTTTATCTTTTTCTAAATTATAGTAAGTTGGTTTCGCCATTATGACACCCCTGTCATATTCAATATAAACCTCTTTTAAATAGAACACAAGAAAAAATCTGTCATTTCGACAGATTCATGAATGTTTCAATTTCTTCAACGGTTTTTAAGATTGAGCTGGATAGATTCTCACAGCCTGTTTCCGTAACCAAGACATCATCTTCAATCCGGATTCCAATTCCTTCATGTTCAAGGTAGAGACCTGGTTCTACGGTAATCACCATCCCCGGTTCTAAAACAGCCCCCTCAAACATCCCGACATCATGCGTGTCCAAGCCCAAGGAATGGCTGACACTATGATAATAAACCTCATCCACATTTTCGGCTGCTTTAATCATATTTGCCTGAACGCAACGTTCTTTGTATACATTGCGAACGATTTCATTCAACTGAATCAAGCTGACACCGGGTTTGATGGCTTTGATGACTTCATTTTGAGCTTCTAGCACAATTTCATACGCTTCTCTTTGACGATCCGTGAACTTACCATTCACTGGAAATGTCCGTGAGATGTCTCCACAATAATGTTTGAATGCCGCACCACAGTCCAGAAGCAACAAGTCGCCATCTTTCATCTCTTTATGATTGGATACATAGTGCAAGACGGTCGCATC
>JBLJAX010000186.1:0-4073 GCA_047637795.1 Erysipelotrichaceae bacterium
ACCGTACACAACAATGAAGAAGCTGAACGTTTTGTGAAGTTCACGATTATCTTGTTGGTTAGTTTGATTCTTGAGATTGTTTCATTCTTCACCCGTGCGTTTGGATCGATTTCGTCGTTCTTCAGAATTGGTGTCGTTATCTTCTTTGGGATGTTGGCGGTGGATACCTTTACCTATATTCGTTCCAACATGCGAAGACGTGATGAAACCCTCTTGTTGGAGAAACTGGCCTATAAGGATTTCCTCACAGGTGGCTTTAATCGAACAGCTTATGAACGCGATGTGCAGAACTATTTGGATACTCAGAAGAGTTTTAGATTGATTCTTCTTGATTTGAATGAACTGAAACATATCAATGATACGTATGGACATAATCAAGGCGACGAAGCGATTCGCTTGGTTTTCAATGCTATGAAAACAGGCTTTGTACAAGGGAAGAATTATCGAATCGGTGGCGATGAATTCGCAGTTCTGATAGAAGATGTGGACGCAATTCGTTTCAAGGACTGCTTAGATAACTTCCAAAGCATTTTAAATGAAACGACGAAAGACTTCCTATACCCCATCCTCGTAGCCATGGGAAGTGATGTCTATCATTATGGGGATTGGGATAATTATTCACGTTTCTATCATCATGTGGATCAGAAGATGTATCTGCATAAAAAGAAAATCAAGAATACGAAAAAATAGAGCAGGACGCTCTATTTTTGTAACCATACTTTGACGGCATTGATTTCACTTTGCGTGATACGATGACCATTGTTTTCCCAGTGAAGGTGAACGTTGGCGTTCGCTTCATTGAATAAGCGATTCAATTCAATGCTCTGTTCAGCTGGACAGATGGGATCATTTTTACCTGCACCAATGAAGATGGACACATTCGTCATATCTGGAAGCTCTTTACGAATTGGAACCATGGGATGTAAGAGAATCGCCTTTTCAAACGCATCTTGGTAATGAAATAAAATGCTTCCTGCAATGTTTGCCCCATTTGAGTAGCCTAATGCGATGACTTTAGATCGATCAAAGCCATATTCAATGGCTTTCAAGTCGACAAAATCTTTCAGTTGATGGGTGCGAAATACCAAATCATCTTCATCGAAAACACCCTCAGCTAAGCGTTTAAAGTAGCGATTCAGTCCATTCTCTTGAATCTCACCACGAACACTGAGAACGTTGTAATTGGGTTCGATGTATTGTGCAAGACCTAAGAGATCATGTTCATCGCCGCCTGTCCCATGGAGTAAAAGAAAAGTGTAAGGTGACTTGTGGTCTTTATAGATGTGTTTCATTGTGCTTTTCCAATCTTCTTTAATAGGTTCTGTAGCTGGAGCTCTTCTTCGTTTGTTAGGATGTTTAATGTTTGACGGAGGGTCTGTACATGTTTGGGGTAGATTTCATCCATGAGATCTTTGCCTTTTTGACTTAGATGCACATGGTGAACACGATTATCCTTTGGACTTATGATCTTAGTGATTAAATCTTTATCCAACAATCGTTCAATCACATAACTCATGCTTGAACTTGCGATCAAAACCTTCTCTTTGATGGCTTGTACAGGTAAAGGACCCTTATGATACAAAACTTCCAAAGCACCAAACTCACTGGTGTTTAATCCGTGACAACGGACATCTTCACGAATGATGCTCTCTAGTTTGTTTTGCGTTCGAAAAAGGATGGTGATGGTTTTAAGATCAGTCATTGAAATACTCTTTCTCGTAGTGTTTTGTACTACGCACTGTGTCAATTGGACGTACCACAGATTCCACATAAGCGCGTTTGTCTCTGAAGCGCGGAGGTAAAGCTAAAATCTCGCCCAATGTTTCATAAGGTTCTTCATCATCGATGAACCCAGGTCCTTCCGTTGCGAACTCAAACAAGATACCGGGATAGAGACGTGTATAAAGCGATTTGAAATAGAAGCGATCCACAAAACCGGAATGACCTGCTCCTACACTGTTGAGTCGTTGGATCCATTGATCAAGTTCTGCTTTATCTTCAATTCTAAAAGCCACATGGTGGACGCCTCCATAACCTTGATATGCGAGGGGAAGACTGACGGTTTCTAGAATGACGCTTGCGCCATTACCGCCTTCACCCATTTCATAAAGATGGAGAGAACCATCACTTTGAGTGTGACGCATGTCCATGATTTGGCTTAGGACTTTGCTCATGCCATCCAATTTATTGACTCTAAAGAAGATGGGACCTAAACCTGTGATTCCATATTCGACAGGGACAGGTCCTTTCAACCAAGGGGTTCCGGATCCAATCCCCACATTATTTTCATCGGAGAAAAGAGCGTATTCTTGATCATCAAAGTCGACAAAGAATAAAGCCTTCTTACCAAAGATTGTTTGGATGGGTTCTTGTTTAACTTTATAGTGGTTAAATCGTTTGACCCAATACGCGAGTGCCGCATCGTTTGGAACTCTTAAGCCGATACGTGATATTTCATTAGCGCCACGCTTGGCTTTTTCAATGCCTTGGAAGTCAAAGAAGGTCACATCGGTACCCGCATTTCCACGATCATCCGCAAAGAAGAGGTGGTAGGTATTGATGTCATCTTGATTGACGGTCTTTTTGACAAGACGCATGCCTAAGATGTTTGTAAAGAACTGATAATTTTTCTCTGCACTGCTGGTGATCGCAGTGACGTGATGGATGCCTTTTAATGAATTCATGGTAAGTACTCCTTGTGTTATGTCTCTATAATATTTCGAATTCGAACTATATTCAAACGAAATGCTCAGGTACACAATTAAAGCTACTTGCATGCTTGTGTATTTCAATGAATCTATTTAAGCAGCAATATAAAATAATATGGCCTTGCGATGAGTAACATAAAGAAAAAGCGATCGCTCGCTTTACTCTTCTTCAAATAGTGTTTTTGCCAACTTTGTAAACATGGTATCGCGATAACGAATCACTTCCGCATCACGACCATTGGAGTAATCGTAGAAACCTTTCCCGGTTTTAACACCAAGATTGTTGTTATCGACACAATCTTTGATTAAACCAAAAGGTTCTTTCGCATCACAGAGGTCTGGGAAGGTGTACTTGGAAATATTATTATGAATGTCCAAACCACCAAGATCACAGATTTCAAATGGGCCAAATGCCGCATATCGAAAACCAAGGGCATACTTCATCACATCATCAACACCTTCTGGTGTCGCAATGCCTTCTTGTACGATATACAAGGCTTCTCGAAGAATGGCTTGTTGAATACGGTTCAACACAAAACTTGGGGCATCTTTGACTTTGACAGGTTTCTTCTTAAGTTCCAACGCAAAGTCATAAACAACTTGAATCGTCTCATCAGAAGTCAATTTCGCTTGAATGACTTCAATCAAAGGAATAATGTGTGGAGGGTTCATCCAATGCATGCCCGCAAAGCGTTCAGGATGTTCGACGGCTTCCGCAATCGCAGTGATGCTCAAGCCTGAAGTGTTTGAACATAAGATGGCATCAGGGCGAACCAGTGCGGATACTTCCTTCCAAAACTTGTGTTTGATATCAAGATTTTCTAATATGGCTTCAATCAAGAAATCACTGTTCTTGAGCGCTTGAAGATCATTTGTATAAACAATCTTCTTCTTTAAATCATCAGACTGAGTTTGTGTGACGATGCCTTGTTTGATCCAAGTTTCTTGATTCAAATCAACCAAGCGTTTGGCTTTCTCTAAAGCAGTTTCATAAATATCAAAAACTTTGACATCATAGCCAAATAAGGCAAAGGTTTGAGCCAGGGAAGCTCCCATGGTTCCGGCACCTGCCACAGAAATGTGTTTAAAATTAGACATAGTTCTCCTTAGCGATGTAAGCGCTTATATATTCTAGTATAACAAACAAAATATTACGCTTGTGAGAAATGAATGAATTCTAATAAGTAAATTCTTATATGTTCTATAAGGAATAATTATGGAATCAAACGATCATTCATTTAAGCAAACTTTAAGTCTAGTAAGACACTTTCTTATGAAAGCACAACGAAATATGCTACTGTATTCACAAACAAGGATCGAAAATAAAATGAAGATTATTGCTAAACGATTTGAGGAACTTACATT
>JBLJAX010000187.1:0-2363 GCA_047637795.1 Erysipelotrichaceae bacterium
GAACCCGTCTGAAATCAATATTCGGATCACGATATGCAATGTGTTTGTAACGTTCGCGATTCATTTTAATGTCTTCATCAACCAAGTCCTTCAAGACGATATCCGCTTCCATGAAAGCTCGCCAGACCAAATCGGTACAGGTTCCCTCATTTTCTGGTGGATACCCCCCTGCGTAATACGCATTCACATACGCCGGCATGGCCAATGCATCCTTACGGGCACCTAAAATCAAGCGCTCCAATTTCGAAAGAATAATCGGTTCCTCTTCAACTTCCACGATAACGGGTTCTGGTTCACGATTTTGAAAATAGGCATAGATTGCCACACTTAAACCAATCACACTGATCGTTATGATTGTTACTGGGATGAGCCAGCCAAACTTATTTCTACGCTTCGTCGTTTTAATCATGGTAATAGTATAACATTTCAATCCAATTCTTGTGTTTCAACTGCATTTTTTTGCTATAATTCTCTTAATGAAAGGATTATAGGACACAATGAAACGTTATCAATGTTTAGCTTGCGAATACATCTACGATCCAGCTGTCGGTGATCCAGACAGTGGCATTGCACCAGGAACCGCATTTGAGGATATTCCTGATGACTGGTACTGCCCACTTTGCGGCGTAGACAAATCGACATTCGAAGCTATCGAAGAATAGTCTTCTAAAAAACAAAGTAGTGATACCGATGTACCACTACTTTTTTTATGCAAATACGACGCAAACCGCTTCAGGCGCTTCAAAGTCTTTTTGTAGTAAGCTTAATAAACCCGTTGTTTGATCAATTGCAAATAACGTCAGATTATTTGTATCATGATTCGCAACGACACAATACTTGCCACATGGGCTTAGATTGAAGTCACGGGGTTGAACACCTTCCGTAGGAACATTTTGAATCAATTCAAGTGTTTCACCCAGCTTGAATACAGAAATTGAATCATGCCCACGATTGGAAACATAAAGGAATCTTCCATCATTTGACAAACGAATTGCCGCACCCCATTTTTGAGCGTCAACACCTTCAGGTAATGCAGAAATCTTCTCAATCAGTTTTACATCATCATTACTGAAATCAACGACATGCAGCTCACTGCTCAATTCTGTAAATACATAGACAAGTTTTGTTTCAGGATGAACCACCAAATGTCGTGGACCCGTCTTAGCATCTGCTTGATACGTAGCGCTTAAGACGAGTTTGTTTTCTTCATTGATTCTAAACGCATAAACGCGATCTAAACCTAAATCACAAACGAGAACACGATCCAAGTTTGCATCATACTGGATGTAATGTGCTTTGGATCCTTCACCAAAGTTTAGTTTT
Source organism: Erysipelotrichaceae bacterium (assembly GCA_047637795.1). Taxonomy (GTDB): domain Bacteria; phylum Bacillota_I; class Bacilli_A; order Erysipelotrichales; family Erysipelotrichaceae; genus UBA2212. The sequence goes on from JBLJAX010000187.1 coordinate 1,324, forward strand.
TGATGATCTGACAAAGTTCCATTGCTTAATGCATACGTATTGACGCGACCACCGTGATAATTCGCACTGAAGACCAACCCTTTTGATGGGAGACTGCTCACGTAACAAGGTGGAGCACCTTCTTCGACGACTTGATTTACAAGCAAACCATCTTTGAAATAAGCGATGCCACCTTCCGATCCCTCCTTAACAACACTAAACAGCGTGTTTCCATCAAGATTGATGTACGTTGGGTTATCAACTTCATGCAATAATTCAAGATTTGTTAATTGATTTTGATTCAATTCTAACTGATAGATGCCTATACTGGCTTTTTTTGTATACGTTCCTAGATATAGTTTCATTTTTGATCCTCTTTTTAAATGATAAAGTAGCAAAGTCTATTTCGCAAGCAATGCACTTTCGCTAAAGATCCGTTCAACTTCAGCAACATGCTTGCATACACTTCTTGCACCACGTTCCTTGATGCCTAAAGATGCCGCAATACTTGCGAAGCGTCCAGCCATTTCAAGCGTCTCTCCACGATTAATCGCATGGAGGAAAGATACATTGTACGTATCACCAGCACCGGTCGTATCCACGACTTCAACAGGATATGCACTAACTTTGATTACTTCATCCGCTGTGTGTATTTCACTGCCCTTTTCAGCTTTGGTAAAAACAATAAGACATTCATTGTCGATCAATCGTTGTCGATAATCTGATCCAAAACGCTTTGATAAAACTTCATCCGCTTGTTCATTAATAAAAAGAATCGAAGCCAATGATAAGACGTCCATGACATCACAATCCATCCCTAATGCATTCTTTTCAATATCCATGACCAATTGAATTCCCTTTGCATCCATATCTTGGACTAAACCACGATAGTTTTCGATTTGTAACAAATCCGCAAAGCTTGTATACAAATAAGCAGATTGAAAGAGAAGCTCTTTTTGCTTGTCGCTTAAGCGATAACGAAATTGTGTATTATCCAAGACATAAATGATACGCTCACCATCCTTCAACATGATCAGACACTTGCTTGGAGGGTAATTCTC
>JBLJAX010000188.1:0-4003 GCA_047637795.1 Erysipelotrichaceae bacterium
GCCAATTGTCGGATGACTTTAACCGGCGGTGTCGAACTGCCATCTTCCCATTTCTGGATGGTCGTAAAGGATTTGTAGCCAAATTGTGCAGCCAAGTCTTCTTGAGACAAGCCCCGCTCTTTACGATATTTTTTGATTTTTTCTTTGAAGTCCATGTTTATACCCTTACTATACATTGCACTTGAATTATTTTCAAGTATAACTTGTAACTTGAATTATTTTCAAGTAAACTAAAATCAAAGGAGGACATGCAATGGAAAGGATCATCTTACACTGTGATTTGAATAACTTTTATGCATCGGTCGAATGTCTACACCATCCAGAATATCGCAATGTCCCTTTGGCTGTGGGCGGTGATGTGGAGAAACGTCATGGCATCATCTTGGCAAAAAATCAATTGGCCAAGAAATATGAGATCAAGACAGGTGAAGCCTTATGGCAAGCCTTGCAGAAGTGTCCGGATTTGTTGATTGTGAAACCCAATTTCTCGCTTTATCTGCGTTTCTCACGTTTGGTTAAGACGATTTATCAGGATTATACGGATCAGATTGAATCGTTTGGCATCGATGAGTGTTGGTTGGATGTGACGCATACCCTGCATCTCTTCAAGATGACACCGAAAGAATTGGCCGATACGATCCGGCAACGTATCAAGGAAGAGATTGGCATCACCGCATCGATCGGGGTGAGTTTCAATAAGGTTTTTGCGAAGTTGGGATCGGATTATAAGAAGCCCGATGCCACAACGGTGATCACACGGGAAAACATGGAACAAATCGTATATCCCCTGCCTGTTTCAGATCTCTTGTATGTGGGGCGTGCGACAAAAGAAAAATTATATACTTTGGGCATACGAACGATTGGCGATTGTGCGCGTTTCGATGTTCAGATTCTAAAGCGACGTTTGGGTAAATGGGGTGAGTATCTTTGGCGTTTTGCCAGCGGTGAGGATACGAGTCCGGTTTTGGTTCGGGGTTATGAACCACAGGTCAAATCGATTGGAAACAGCACGACGGCCCCAAAGGATCTCAAGAACCTAGACGATGTACGCATCATCGCCTACATCTTGGCTGAGAGTGTGGCGGCACGCTTGAAAGAAGCCCATTTGATGGCGTTTACGATTGCCATTGGTGTACGTGATGTGGAACTGAAAGGGTTCACACGTCAGATCAAGATGGATGAAGCCACGCAACTCAGTGATACGATTGCGGAAGCAGCCTTGGATCTGTTTGCGAAGCATGTGGACTTTGAACTCCCGTTACGAAGCATTGGCATCAAGGCCACCGATTTGATCGTAGAGCGCAATCTTGAGCAGATCAATCTGTTTGAGGATCCGTTTTTAAAACAAAAGAAAATGAATTTGGAAGTGACGATTGAAAAGATTCGGGAACGTTATGGTTTTCAAGCGGTTCAACGCTGCTTGATGCTTCAGGATACCCTTCTAAGTGGTTTCAATCCAAAGCAGGACCATGTGATCTTCCCAGAATCGTATTTCAAGGGGTGATATAAGTGAAAACCTATGTAGATGTGATCATTCTCAATAGCAAGGAGGGTAAAATCAAACCTCTGGCTATTTTATGGCATAATGGAATTAAATACAGCATTGATAAGATCTCACAGATCACACGGGCGGCCTCAACCATTTCAGGCGGTACGGGGATTCGTTATACCTGTACCATCCAAGGTCAGAGTCGTTATCTCTATCATGAAGAGGACCGTTGGTTCATTGAGAAAAAGGAGTACTGATATGTGTGGACGTTACCTATTCAAACAAGATGAAGATGATGAATTGGAAGAATGGCTTAAGAACTAAGATATCGAAGAGGCTAAGGATCTATCTCAGCATGTCGTTTATCCATCCCAAAAAACGATTGTCTTGACACAGGGCTTGAAACCTATCGTTGCTCAATGGGGGCATGTGAAATGGGACAATAAAGGACGTATCATCAATGCACGCAGCGAGACCATCGCGTCATCCCCTTTCTTTGAGAATCATCTCAAGAAAAGACGATGCTTGATCAAAGCCGATGGCTTCTATGAATGGGATAAAGAAAAAGCGAAACATCTTGTGACAGATGCTTCGCAAAATCCCTTCTATATGGCAGGCATCTACGATGAAGAAGGCTGTTTCTCCATTCTCACCAATGAAGTAAGAACGGATTTCATTCAACTTCATAACCGTGTGCCTTTGATGATTCCTTCGAATCTATTAAACAAATATTTAGAAGACGGAGACCAACTTTTGGAAGATTTCCGTAAACTCAAACAAAATGAAATGAAATGGGTGGATCAATCCATCCAACAACGCTTATTCTAGAGTTTCTGAATGAGCGTTTTTTCTTCGTCTGTTAAACTGAAATCAAAGATCTCAAGATTTGCTTTTTGGTTCTCCACTTTATGTGACTTTGGAATGACGATCACATTACGTTCAATTTGATAACGTAAGATGACTTGAGCCCAAGTCTTACCATACTTAGAACCGATGGAATCCAAGACGGCTTTCGATTCATCACTGACCTTCTTAACCGGGCCCCAAGCCTCTACAAAAACATTGTTTTTCTGACAGAAATCAATGATCTCATCGTTCCATAAACCAGGATGCGATTCAATTTGATTGACCACAGGTCTAATGGTGCAATGCTTCAATAAATAGTCTAATTGTTGTACATCGAAGTTTGAAACCCCAATGGAACGCAACTTACCTTCTTGAACCAAAGCTTCCAATACCGTCCAAACACGAACATTATCTTCGTTATTTTCCAAAGGACGATGTAAGAGATAAAGATCGATCACATCAAGATCCAAAGCCTTCAAACTTTCATCCACAGCTCTACGAATACAAGCTTCATCCTTGGTATGCATATCATCCGCAGGAATCTTGGATGTGATGAACAAGCTATCACGATCCAAGCCGGAGCGTTTGATGGCAAGTCCCACAACCCCTTCATTACGATACGAAATCGCTGTATCAATCAAGGTATAACCTAAAGCTAAAGCGGATTCCAATTCTGTTGTGTCATTGTTGATGTCACCCATGTAGTCACGATTGACCTTACCATAGGTGTTTGTACCTGTCCCCATCACAGGTATGCGTAAACCATTATTGAGTGTAAATGTTTGCATGCTAATCCTCCATGTTTCTATTGTATACCTTCCCTCAATGCTTGTCATAAGCGATGACTATGCGGACCATAAATGTAGGCATTGGAGCTCAATTATGTTAAAATGACAAAGATGAAAAACACTACACTTAACGTTATAAAAACCATCTTTGTTTTAGCGGTCCTTAGCTTTATGATCGTGGCTGGTATTTTCATATGGAATCTAATCGTAAAGGAACCTGCTATCGATGATCCGATCGTAAATGATCCTACTGTCCAACAAACCTTCGAGTTTACAGTAAACGAATTCACCCTCTTTGAGATTGAAGAATTTGGTTTTGACTTTATACTAGCCGATATCCATGTAAAGAGTAATAAACCCATAAATATATCTCTCAGCCATTTCACCACCAGTGAAAACATTCAACTCAACAGTGTCGATCAGTATCTGGGCCGTATTGAAGCAGCTGGGTATACCTTTGGTGATTATGAGTTGGTATTCTCACTCTATTCATCAAATACCGAGATGGATGGACTTCTGTTCATACCAATCGTAAATACCGAAATTAAAGCACTCGATGTGAATATTAATTTATTCCCGAGTTCAATATTATCCTTTGATTTGAATAACCCAACTACCATTGGGACGAAATCGTACTTAGGCATCAGTGAAACTGGATTGGAACCCAACACAGCTGCTAATATGACTGTTTTGAATAAAACGTCTGTTAGTCCAACAGAATTCTATCAACTGGATGCGAATGGCAATCGCGTTGAGGCTAGCTTTACTTCTCAATCACAAATCGTCGCAATCAAAATCAAGATTGAAAACAAACTTAGTGAATCTTTTAGAATAACAAAAGCTTTAATTAAGAATGGTGGAACACTTTATGATGCAGTAG
>JBLJAX010000189.1:0-4735 GCA_047637795.1 Erysipelotrichaceae bacterium
TTTCGCATAATACTTCACTTCCTTCTATACGATTATACTCGATTTTCACAAGCTTGTTCGTTTATCTTTGGCATCGTTAACGAATATTTACAAAACTTTCGTTCAATCAAACCCGAAGAAATCAAGCATTTTCATGCGATTTAATTGCACTTAAGCCTCTGCGCATTGCGAAATAGCCTAGGGTCACACTGATCGCAACCATTCCTAAGAGAAACTGAAAGCCAAATCGTTCAAATAACAAAGGATTGATCAAGCTCGTCACCAAAGCAGTGATAGACATCGTTAAACTTAAGGTTGCGCTTAGACTGGCTGGGTTCTTAACCGGCATTGTCGAAGCGACAGGGAAAAGGACACCTACAACCAAATCCAAGGCAAGTGAGAACACCAAAAGTGCTGGAACTAGAATCCAAGCATTCAAGGGGAAGATGAAAATCAAGGTTATGATGACGCCCATGACACCATAGCGTAATAAATCACGCAATGAGTATCGATGACCTAAGAATAGAATCACAAAGCCCGATAGGACTGCCCCAACGCCTGTTATCGTGTAAATAAAGGAGATTTGTTGTTGGGTTTGTCCGACTGAGCTTAGATAGATGCTTAAGAAAGTGTAGATTGTATTCGGTGCCAAGAATACCAAGAAGGTCATTGCCATCATCCACCACACGAAGGGATACTTAAAGAGTGCCTTGAAATCTGCCAAGGTAATGGGACTCGAACTGACATTCTCGACATGTGGAATGCGTGTAAGAACCAATGCCAATAACATGGTTATTGCGAAAACAATTAGATAATAGTTTTGAAAGCCAATGGTAGAAACCACCAAAGCACCCATAATCGGGGCGATGAAGATTCCACTCGCAAAGGCCAACTTGAAGTATCCCGACAGTTTGATGAAAAGGCGCGGTTCAACTAAACGGGATGCATAGTTCGCAACCAAGGCAAAGAAAACGTTATGACCAATCCCGATGAGCATACGTGTGAAGAAATAGATGCTTGGACTCTTGGCAAAAGCCGTTAGTAAGGTCCCTAAACTAAATAGAAAAGCACCTAAGACAAGAATCTTTTTGACACCTTGTTTATCTGCATAATAACCAAAGATCGGAACCAACATTCCGGATACAACAAAGCCAATGTTCAAATAAGGCACCAGTGCGATTTCGATGTTGAAGAACGCTCCCATCGCAGGGGCAATCGATAAAACCATAGCCATCGTCATCGTGGTCATGAGTTGAAATAACATTAATAAAAGTATGGTCGTTTTAACACGCATAAGACTCCTTGCCTTAAAATAATTTACGCTACAAAAAAGCAGCTTGCTACACAAAAGCAGCTTGCGCTGCTTTAGTCACTAATTGGTCTAATCTTCCAAATCTCATCCGCATACTCTTGAATCGTACGATCCGAAGAGAAGAAACCGGATTGAGCAATATTCACCAGACACATACGTGCCCAGTATTCTTTATCAAGATAACGACGTTCAACTTCTTGTTGGGCTTCCACATAAGCACGGAAGTCTTGCAATAAGTAATATTCATCGTTTCTAAACATCAATTCATCATAAATAACTCTGAATTCTTCAATGTTTGTACTGAAACTACCATCCACAAAGGATTGAACGATTGCTTTCAATTCAAGATCATTGTTCAATACAGACCAAGCATCGTAGCCCTTAAGTTTAAGTTCTTCGATATCTTCAACCTTCATACCAAAGATGACATCATATTCAGAACCCACGTGTTCGTGGATCTCAACATTCGCCCCATCCAAAGTTCCTAGGGTTAGAGCACCGTTCATCATGAACTTCATGTTTCCGGTACCCGAAGCTTCTTTACCCGCTGTGGAGATCTGCTCAGACACATCCGCTGCATTCATCAAGATTTCTGCTATGGACACGTTATAATTCGGAATAAACACAACTTTCATGAATTGACTGATACGAGGATCGTTGTTTACTTTATCCGCGACCGCATGGATTAAACGAATGACTTTCTTTGCGAAGTAATAAGCAGGTGCTGCTTTCGCCGCAAAGATGAACGTTCTTGGATACATGGTGAATTCAGGATCATTCTGTAACTTCTGGTACAGATAAATGATGTGCATCACATTCAAGAGTTGACGTTTGTAGGCATGAAGACGTTTCGCTTGAACATCAAAGATCGATTTGGTATCGACTTCGATACCTGTCACTTGTTTGATGTATTTCGCTAAGATTTCTTTACGTTCTTGTTTAACTTTCAAGAAATCCTTTTGAAGACGCTTCTTATTCACATGCTTCATCAGATTGAGAAGATGTTCAGGTTGATAAACATAGTCATCCCCAATCGTCTTATCTAATAAAGATTTAAGTTGAGGATTGGAGTAAACCAACCAACGACGATGAGTGATCCCATTGGTTTTATTGTTAAACTTGGCTTCAAAGATCTTATAGAAATCCTTCATGACATCGTTCTTTAAGATTTCAGTGTGGAGTTTCGCAACACCATTGACTGACATACTGGAAACGATGGCTAAGTTGGCCATATGGATCTGACCATCTTTGATGATGGACACTCGTTTAACCAAGCCATCATCTTCTGGGAAATCGGTTTTGACTTGTTCCACAAAACGACGATTGATTTCTTCGATGATCATATAGATTCTAGGCAATAACAATTGAACGAAGTGAACCGGCCACTTCTCAAGTGCCTCCGCCATGACCGTATGATTGGTATAGGCAATGCACTTATTCACGAGATTCCAAGCACTGTCCCAATCATAATCATACTCATCCATAAGTAGACGCATCATTTCTGGGATGGCTAAAACAGGATGGGTGTCATTTAATTGGAACACAACCTTCTCAGGTAGATTATCCAAATTCGGATATACACGGAGATGTGCTTTGAAATAAGCAATCAAGCCCGCGGATACGAAAAAGTATTGTTGCTTGAGACGCAAGTAACGTCCATGTTCCGTAGAATCATCGGGATAAACGTTTTGACAGATTTCACGAACTTCCGTGATGTATTGTCTAAAGTCTTTATTCGCAGGTAAAATATCGCTGGCTTCAGCGCTCCATAAACGGAGTGTGTTTGTCGTATCCGTTGACTTGCCAACAATCGGCATGTCATAGGGAACCGCACGAATGTGTTCGCAATCGACTTGATTGAAAGCGATGCGTCCATCATCCCGTTTAACCATTTCAATACGACCCCAAAACTTAACATCGACCGCATGCTTTGGTTTGCGTACTTCCCAAACATTGCCTAAGCGCAACCATTGGTCTGGAACTTCAACTTGAGCCCCATCCACGATTCTTTGCTTAAACAAACCATATTCATATCGAATGCAGTTACCATGTCCTGGCAGGGACTTGGAAGCTAAAGAATCCAAGAAACAAGCTGCTAAGCGACCTAAACCACCATTGCCTAAACCTGCATCGGATTCCATATCTTCGAGTTGATTCAAATCGATATCCAATTCTTTGAGACCATCGCGTACGATGTCATAGATTCCCAAGTTCATCAAGTTGTTCGTCATCAAACGACCAATCAAGAATTCCATTGAGAAGTAGAACATCTGCTTCGCTTCGAGCTGAGCGATGGCTTCTTTGTTTTCTTTCCAGTGTATGGATGCATAATCACGTACCATCTCACCCAATACGATGTATCGTTCTGTTATATGGGACTGTTCAACCGAACGTCCGTACAGTTCCACAACGCGTTGTGTGAAATCACGTTTAAATTCAAATTTATCTTTAAACATAGAGCCTCCCTAAAATACCCTTTCCATTCTAACACGTGTGTGTTGATTGGTCATTACTTTTTCATTTCCAAATAAACACCCGCAAACGGTGCAATTCGGACTAAAATACTGTTATCAAAACGGTGGGCTTCATGTTTTTCAGACACAAGAGGCTCAAAGTTGCACATATTACATCCATCATAGATATCTTTTTCTGTATTGATGATTTCGGTGTAGCTTCCTTTATAGGGAACACCAATGCGATAGCTTTCATACGATACAGGGGTCATATTCAAGATTACGATCACGACACTTTCTTCATCTTCACGGTAGTAACTGTAGATGGATTGACTTGCATTATCCGCATCGATCCATTTGAAACCATGGTGCTTATAGTCATGGTGACTTAAACAGCTGTGGTGTTTATAGATGTGTGATAGATCTCTAAAGAAACGATTAAAGGAGTGATGCGTATGGTATCCCAACAAGAACCAGTCTTGCTCGACATTCTCATCAAACTCTCTGAAATGGGCTAATTCATTGCCCATGAAGTTCAATTTTTTGCCAGGATGTGAAAACATGTAGGCATAGAGATTACGTGCTTGCGCAAACTTTTGCTTATAGTCGCCCCATAGTTTATTGATGATGGTTCCCTTGCCATGCACGACTTCATCGTGTGATAAAGGTAGGATAAAGTTTTCGGAGTAGAAGTAAGCCATTGAGAATGTGAGTTGGTGATGGTGGAACTGACGGTAAACTGGGTCTAGTGAATAGTATTTCAAGGTATCATTCATCCAGCCCAAATCCCATTTGTAGTCAAAGCCTAAACCCATCTCTGTAGTAGGATGCGTGACCTTTGGATAATCCGATGAATCCTCAGCCATCATGATGACACCAGGATAACGGACATTCAAGTAATAATTCAGACGGCGGATGAAGGCTGTAGCCCCATCATTGGTCCCATTATTCTTATTCCCATGCCAGAAGATGATGTTTGAAACCGCATCGA
>JBLJAX010000190.1:0-16897 GCA_047637795.1 Erysipelotrichaceae bacterium
GGAAAGTTGTTCCTGAATGGATGGGATTTGATCTTTAACCCACGCGATATCTGCTTTAAAGACCGGATCGAACTCTTTTGAACTGCTTGTGATTGTATCTAAGAGCGTCAATTGCTCATCTTCAGACACATGCATATCCAATGAAACAGCTTGGTTCAACATTTGACGATTCTGTGATCGATGTTTTCGTAGATAAGAACGGACTTCATTCTCAATACACTTACTTGCGAAACTTGAGAACAGAACACCAAATCTTGGATCATGATGTTTGACGGCATTCATTAACCCAATCAAAGCTTCTTGATAGAGATCTTGTTTATCCAGATCATGCGGAATTGGAAAGTGTACACATTTGTAGATAATTGACCAAATGATACGTTGATATGCACTGATTAGTTCCTGCAACGATTCTTCATCGTTTGCTTTGATGCGTTCAATAAGTTCGATTTCTTTGACGTCTTGAATCACAGTGTGAATTCTCCTTTAACAGGTTTGTTAGAGGGGATTTCGTTTGTTTAGCACCTCATACATCAGTAAAGCCGCACTAACCGACGCATTCAAAGAATTGATCTCCCCAAACATAGGGATCTTGACAACCTGGTCGCAATTCTTTAGAACCAATCGTGATATGCCTTTGCCTTCTGAACCAATCACAAGCGCAACACGCCCTTGATATGCAATCGATCGATAATCAACCGCATCCAACGTGAATTCACTTCCATACACCCAAAACTGATGTTTCTTCAAGGTTTCAATCGTCTGTGTCATATTCGTGACGACAATCGTCTTAACCGTTTCAATCGCCCCTGTCGAAACTTTCGCAACCGTCGCATTCAAGCTGACGGAATTATGTTTTGGAATGATGATCGCATCAACCTTACTCGCATCGGCTGTTCGAAGGATCGCACCTAAATTATGTGGATCTTCCAAACCATCCAAAAGGACAAGTGTCGCATCGCTACTTAAAGTAGCCAATACTTCTTCAAGTTGGTACGTTTTGTAATCTTCAACTTCCGCCACAACCCCTTGGTGATTTCTACCATAACGATCCAGTTCTTGAACATCACTCAATTTTACTTTGATGTTTTCTTGTTTCGCTAAAGTAAGCATTTCCTTATCGGGATGTGCTTTGTTTAAGTATAGTTGGTGAATTTGTTTGTGATTGAGAATGCGTTGCTTGACAACGTTTTTCCCGTAGATGTATTGTGCCATGTTTTTTTAAAGACCTAGTTCTTAATTTGTTTCAAAGTTTTCCCCAACACTGTGGTTAATTATTGGGAACTTCGTTTAAACAGTAATCTAATTCTATATTATTTAGATAAAATTGTGTAGCTTTCCTTATTAAAAAATCACCTTGATTGAAAATGTAAATTCCGCATGCGTATGGAATTTACGGATACAGATTCGAATGTGGAATTTACTTATTCAACTGACCTATTAAAAAATCACATCTTAACTTGATGTGATTCAGGGATTTCTTCTTTTTCGATAAAGGCAATCATTTGATTAAACAAATCATCCAAGCGAGCTTGCTCATGATACAAATGAAGATGACCAATCAAAGCCTCAAAGCCTGTCGCATGTCGATAGGTCACGATATCTGTGTTCTTCGCTTTGGTATCACTCTTATGATTTCGGCCACGCAGATAGACTTTATGTTCCTCTTCACTTAACATTCCATTCTTTATAAGATATTGGACATACTCCGCTTGGGCTTGCGCACGTACGAAACGAACACTATACTCCTGGAGTTCTTTGGTTTTCGTCAAACCCTTGTTTACGAGATACTCACGCACATAAAGTGATAAGACCGCATCTCCGACAAAAGCCAAGGTGCTGCCATTCAAGAGATCGATGCGCATCAGAGAACGTTCGCTTCCATGAGAACTTTACGATATTCATCCGCCAAGGCAAAATCTTTATCATTTTTTGCTTGGTTCCATTTCCTGTAGACTTCTTTTAGTTCATTACTAACATTGAAATAATTATGTTCAATGCCTAAGACATCCAGCATCGCTTTCAAATCATGATACTGTGCAAAGATTTCGTCTTTAAGTTCACGTGCACGCAGATTGATATTGATGGCTTTTACCACATCAAAGATCCGCATCATCGCATTCGGTGTATTTAGATCATCTTGCATCGCTTCTAAGAATGCATCATAAAATGCGGTATGATCCATATCTTTGATTTCAAGATCACTCAACTGAACTTTAATCTCCACTTGACGCAAAGCGCTCAAAGCCTTGTTTACTTCCGTCTTTGCTGTTTCAACCACATCATCGGTAATATTCAAAGGGGAACGATAATCCACACTCATCATCATCCAACGTACGACAGCGGATCCCAATTGAGCAATCACATCTTTAGCCAACATGACATTGCCTAAAGATTTGCTCATCTTCTCACCGTCAATATTCAACATCCCATTGTGCATCCACACATTGGCCAAGCCATGGTGCAGGCACGCTCTGGATTGTGCCACTTCATTCTCATGATGTGGGAACTTCAAATCCATCCCACCACCATGGATATCAATCATGTGATGGAAGTGTTCATGAATCATGACGACACATTCCGTATGCCAACCGGGTCTGCCTTTACCCCAAGGTGAATCCCATTGGATGCCTTGGTCTGTTTTCTTCCATAAGGTGAAATCGAGAGGATTTTCTTTTTCACTCTCAGCTTCAATACGCGCCCCGACCAGTAAGTCTTCGATGCGCTGTTTCGAAATCTCACCATATTCATTTGCCTTTTCCACACGGAAATAGACATTGCCATTCACATCATACGCATAGCCTTGATTCACGAGATCCTGAATAAAAGCAACAATCCCTTCAATGTTCTCTGTAACTTTTGGATTATGTTCAATCGGTAAGGCATTCAAACTGTTGCGTACAGCTTCATACGCTTCGATATAACGCTTTGTGATCACTGTTTCATCCACAGCCTCATTGATGGCTTTTTGAATGATCTTATCATCCACATCGGTATAGTTCGACACAAAATCAACCTTGTATCCCAAGGCTAAAAAGAGTCGACGTAAGGTATCGAACACAATGATGGGCCGTGCATTGCCAATGTGGGCTTCACCGTAAACAGTAGGTCCACAGACATACATGGATACTTCATTGGGTTTAATGGGTTTGAATGTTTCAATCTGATTTGTTTTTGAGTTATAGAGCTTCATGTGCATCACCGTGTATTATTATAGCATGTCTTAGCTAATTTTCATGTGTCTCAAAACCCATTTGTGTTAGGATAATACTATGGTTGAAGCACTTAAATGGTTCATAGAAATCGTAAACAAAGTCCATCGTTGGATTCTCAGTCTAAACGATCAATATACTTGGGCCCTCTCAGATAAAGATTTGCACTTCATTGTGTTTGGTTTACTCGCCTTAGGTTTTTTCATCATGATCCATGCCTTGTTTCGTCGGATCGCTAAAGTATCGATCAGTACCCTGTCATTCATCTACACTTTTACCGTTATGTTCGCATTGGCCATGGCGATTGAATTTGGTCAACGTGTCACCCAGCAAGGCATCATGGATTTTGATGATGTGTTGTTTGGAATGGTGGGTTTCCTAGTCTTTTTTGTCATCTATCAGTTCATTCTCGTCATTCTGAAAGCAATCCAATCTTTTATTAAAGATAGAAAGAGGTAATATGAGTATTTTAGTCACCGGAGGAACAGGTTATATTGGTTCTCACACCGTCGTTGTCTTGTTAGAAGCAGGCTATGATGTAATCATCGCGGATAACTTGTACAACAGTAAACTGGATGTCTTGGATAAGATCGAAACCATCACAGGCATTCGTCCAATGTTTTATAACGTCGATGTCTCTAAACGCAACGAAATTGAACCTTTGTTTAAGATGCATTCGATTGAAGCGATTCTACACTTCGCAGGCTATAAAGCTGTTGGGGAATCTGTTGCGAAACCTTTGATGTATTACAGAAACAACCTCATGGGAACGATTGAGTTGGCGGAATGTGCTGTGAAATACAATGTTTCGAAGTTCATCTTTAGTTCCTCTGCTACAGTGTATGGCGATAACGTCGTACCTTTACATGAAGCCTTACCTTTACTTCCAACAACCAACCCTTATGGTGAAACCAAAGCAATGTCAGAGCGCATCTTAAGTGATGTGGCAAAAGCAAATCCGAATTTTAATGTCTCATTATTGCGCTATTTCAATCCGATCGGTGCACATGCAAGTGGTTTGATTGGAGAGATTCCGGTTGGAACACCGAATAATCTCATGCCGTATCTGACACAAGTTGCGAAGGGTAAACGCGAACAATTATCTGTGTTTGGCAATGATTACCCAACCGTGGATGGGACAGGCGTTCGTGATTACATCCATGTGGTGGATCTTGCCTTAGGTCATATGGCCGCCCTTAAGGGGATGCACGATGGTGTCAATGTCTATAATCTTGGAACAGGTAAAGGAAGTTCGGTATTGGAGCTTATTCAAACCTTTGAACGTGTCAATTCGATTAAGATTCCTTATCAAATCGTTGATCGTAGACCAGGCGATGTGGCGGCTTCCTATGCGGATGTCTCTAAGGCTCATAAAGAATTGAATTGGAAGACTGAGAAGAGTCTTGAGGACATGTGTCGCGATAGCTGGTTTTTCGAGAAAAACTTAAAAGATTGAAGTGTGAACCCTGTGTTCACGCTTTTTATTTATAAGAATATGTTAAAATAATTCCGTACAGAGAAAAATATGCAAAACAAAGCCGTCATCTTAGGTTCAAACTATTTCATCGCTTTAAGCATCTTGCGTTCATTAGGTCCGCATGATGTCCATTGCGTTGCCTTGGACCATTCCAAAAAGAATAGTTATGCTTTTCTATCCAGATATGTCAAAGAAGCGCATGTGACACCGCACTATAAAGATCAGGAATCTGAATTTTTAGTGTGGTTGATCGATTATGCGAAAAAACAGGCAGTAAAACCTGTTCTTTTTCCATGCGCGGATAACTATGTGGAGTTCATTGATAAACATTTGGATGAACTTCGAGAAGTTTATTTGATTCCTCAAACTCAGAAGGGTTTGTATACAGAAGTCATGAATAAAGATACGTTACATGATTTGGCCGTTAAGTATGGTGTACGCGTTCCAGAGTCCTATCGTTCCAATGAAAACGACTTATTTACCAAGGTTATAGAGAATGTGGGTTATCCCTGCATTGTAAAGCCCGTAGACTCCCCTGCCTTCACCAAAGCCTTCCGTGTGAAGAGTTTTATGGTTCATGATGAAAGCGAACTGGAAGCTGCTTTAAACAAGGCTCGTAACGCAGAACTTGAAGTCATCGTTCAACGCATCATTCCAGGCTTTGATGATCACATGTATACCTATGATGCCTACATGAATCAAGCATCGGATGTGACGCATTGGGTGACCTGCAATAAATTCCGTCAATACCCCATAAACTTTGGGGCATCTTCGTTTACCATTCAGAAGTTTGTGCCTGAATTGCATGTGATTGGTGAACCTTTCTTCAAAGCCATGGGTTATAAAGGCTTTGCGGAAATTGAGTTCAAGAAGGATGCGAAAACGGGTGAATACTACTTGATTGAAATCAATGTTCGTACAACGACATTGAACTCGATGTTGCAGAAGGCTGGGGTCAATTTCCCTTATGTCCAATACTGTGAATTAATAGGCAAACCTCTTCCCAATCATGCGGTTAAGGAAGATACCAACATTGCGTTCTGGTTTGAATACGAAGACATGTTGGCCATCAAAGACTATATCAAAACAAATCAATTGACCCTTAAACAGGTTCTACCAACTTTCAAACGACCAATCGTTCCCGCTGTATTCGATGCGAAAGATGTCAAACCATTCTTTGGCATGTTGGGCATGCTGGGTGGAAGAGCCGTGCGTAAGGTCAAACGGATGGTGTTCCATGCATAACAAGCGCATCGGCATCATCGGGGGAATGGGACCCGAGGCAACAGCCTATTATTATACTCAATTGGTCAAACGTACCCATGTGTCGAAAGACCAAGATCATTTCCATGTGGTGATTGATGCGAATCCTAAGATTCCCGATCGTACCCAAGCAATACTGAATAAGGGTGAAACACCTTTACCATATCTGATTGAAAGCATCGAACGTTTGAATTTATTGAATGTTGATAAAGCCTTCATCACTTGTATCACCAGTCATTACTTCTTTGATCAAATTAAACCGCATGCTCAATTTGAACTCATCCATGCATTAGATGCATTGAATACAGCCTTACACCATGCAAACATTAAGAAGATTGGTTTATTGGCTACCAGTGGAACCATTAAAACTCAACTTTTTCCAAAAGCACTTAAAGATATAGAAGTCATCGTACCAAATGAATCCTCTCAAGCTGAAGTCATGGACGCCATCTACAATCCCTTGACTGGAATCAAGAGCGGACATACTGAAGGCATCGCAATTGAACAATTGATTAAAGCGGGTGAAGCTTTGATTGCACAAGGCGCAGAGGTCATCGTTGGTGGATGTACAGAAGTGTCGATGGTTCTAAAAGCAGAACATTTCAAGGTTAAATTATACGATCCAATGATCGTTACAATTGATTCCATCATCAAAGGAGATTCACTATGAAAGGTATCATCTTAGCAGGCGGTGCAGGAACGCGCCTTTATCCGCTGACCATGGTCACATCCAAACAGCTTTTGCCTGTTTACGATAAACCCATGATCTATTATCCCCTCTCAACACTCATGTTGGCAGGTATCCGTGAGATTCTAATCATCTCAACCCCACAAGACCTCCCGAATTTTGAACGTCTCTTAGGGGATGGCCATCAATATGGTCTAAAGCTCAGTTATAAGGTTCAACCTTCACCGGATGGTTTGGCTCAAGCCTTCATCTTGGGGGAGGAATTCATTGGGGATGACAGTGTTGCGATGGTTCTTGGGGACAATATCTTCTATGGCAGTGGCTTTGGCCAATTCCTTAAAGAAGCGGTTGACGTTGCGGAAAAGGGCAATTGTTCCTTATTTGGCTACTACGTCCAAGATCCTGAACGCTTCGGTATCGTCGAGTTCGATCAGAATGGTAAAGTGCTTTCCGTTGAAGAAAAGCCTGAACATCCAAAATCGAATTACTGCATCACCGGTCTTTACTTCTATGACAACAGTGTCGTAGAAAAAGCCAAAGGTTTGAAACCATCAAAACGAGGTGAGTTGGAGATTACCGATCTCAATCGTTTGTATCTTGAAGAAGATAAACTGCATGTCCAAGTCTTGGGTAGAGGTTTCGCTTGGTTGGATACGGGTACGATGGATAGTTTGGTGGATGCGGCAGATTTTGTTAGAACCTTGGAGAAACGTCAAGGCTTGAAGATCTCTGCGATTGAAGAAATCGCCTACAATAAGGGCTGGATCAGCAAAGAAGAACTCATCGCAGCTGCACAACGATATGGTAAGTCGCCCTATGGTCAACACTTGATGGCTGTAGCGGAAGGTAAGATTCTATACTAGGGGGAACACAATGAAAATTTTAGTAACAGGTGGAGCCGGTTTCATCGGCGGTAATTTTGTCTTGTATATGGTCAATCAATATCCAGAGGATACTATCGTCAATTTGGATGCCTTGACCTATGCAGGGAATTTAGAGACCTTGAAATCGGTTGAAGATAAACCCAATTATAAATTTATTAAAGGTGATATTGCGGATCATGCCTTCATCGACCAACTCTTCAAAGATGAGCACTTCGATGCGGTGGTGAACTTTGCGGCAGAGAGCCATGTGGATCGTTCAATCACAGATCCAGGCATCTTCGTTAAGACCAATGTCTTGGGAACCCAAGTCCTCTTGGATGCCAGTAAGAAATATGGCGTCAAACGTTATCACCAAGTGAGTACGGATGAAGTCTATGGGGATCTACCTTTGGATCGTTTGGATCTCTTCTTCACAGAAGAAACCCCTTTGCATACATCCAGTCCTTACAGTGCTTCCAAAGCGGGTGCAGACCTCTTGGTTCTTGCTTATCATCGTACCTTCCAAATGCCAGTGACCATCTCCCGTTGCTCAAACAACTATGGACCGTATCACTTCCCAGAGAAGTTGATTCCCTTGATGATCTCAAGAGCACTCAATGATCAAAGTCTACCGGTTTATGGCAAGGGCGAGAATGTGCGTGATTGGCTACATGTCTATGATCATTGTGTCGCGATTGACTTGATTCTACGCAATGGACGTGTTGGCGAAGTTTATAACATTGGCGGTCATAATGAACGTACCAACTTAGAAGTCGTTCAAACCATCCTAAGAGAATTAAACAAACCTGAAACCTTGATTCAGTACGTCACCGATCGCAAAGGTCATGACTTGCGTTATGCCATCGATCCAACTAAGATTGAATCTGAATTGAACTGGAAGCCAAAGTACAACTTCGATTCTGGTATCAAACAAACTATTCAATGGTATCTTGATAACAAAGAATGGTGGCAGAACATCTTAAGTGGTGAATACAGTCATTACTTTGAAAATCAGTACACCGATCTCCATAAAGAATAGGCGCCCCGCAAGGAGCGCCTTTAATTTAGATATAATCCCAAGGATTAACTGGAGAACCATTCACACGAACTTCAAACTGCAAATGACTGCCTGTTGCGGATCCCGTCTTCCCCATTCTTCCAATGAGTTGACCACCCGATACACTATCCCCAACTGAAACATCAAAGCCAGATAAATGAATGTAATAGGTTTCTAGACCCCCACCATGATCAATCACGATGTAATTCCCATAGCTGTCCGTCCATGCGGTTTTTGTGACGGTTCCATTCGCATAAGCAAGTATTGAAGTCCCCACTTTATTGGAAATATCGATTCCATCATGGAAGCTTCGTTTACCAGAAATCGGATGTGTACGCCAACCGTAATCGCTGGAGAGACGACCTGTCGTCACAATGAAATTCGTACCACTCGATGAACCGTTTGTATTTGCCACAACAGCTTTCGTTCCCACAAGTACTTCAGCACTCACGGGTTCTTGAATAACGGTTTCCGCAAGGACATTGATTTCTTGTTCATAACCATTTAGATACGTTATGCGGTAATCAACTTGTTTAACCCCATCGACACCTTCTTTGATTGTCTTGCGTGTATTCACAAGAAGCGTTGCGTCTTGTTTAGCAACGGTCTCATGATAAATCACTTCATCTTGCGATGTTTCAAGTGTGACCATCACATCGAGATAATAACTGCTACCCGTCACGACGATTTCGTCATTCGGCCAAATGTGATCTAAGTCCATGCTTGGATTCAAGCGCTCAATCTCATCCACACTTAAGCCAACATTCTTCGCAATCTTCCATACATTATCACCATCTTGGACAATATAAATCTGTTCCGTTGCTTTTTTATGGCGCAATTTTAAATAAAGATTATCGATGATGTTCATTTGGTTTTGATCGACTTCTACAGGAACGATTTCGATGTTTTGTTTGAAACTGACATCCACAACACGTGTTCTTTCATTTAAAGGCGGTGTCATGCTTGTGCTGAAATCTTCAAGCGCTTTTGCGATTTGGGCTACACTCTCCAATACAAACCAAGTTTCCCCATCTACGATAAGCTCATAGGCATGAATCTTAGTCTGCGCTTGCATCGCTCTAATATTTGTAAATCCAGATAGAATAAAGAAAAGACCCAACATGGTAATACCGAAAATCGCTTTACCAGGTGATCTTTTTAGTTTTTGAGTTGTTGGCTTTGTCATAAGGCTCCTATTCACGATGCCCGTATTATAACAAGCTCATTTGGATATGACCACCCCTAAAATAGACATTTTTTGTGAAATTTGTGACACAAATTCAAATTTTAGAGTCATAATGATAACTTTTTGTCTCTAAATCATTCTTATTATTATCAATCTAAAAGAAACTCTTTACTAAGAAATAGAGGATGAAACCTAGCGCAATGCTTAAAAACGTCTTCATCAAAGATTGATTTTTCATGTGTGTTCCTATTGTTGGATCAGCTTAGCCAAACGATGTTTCATTCCAGACTTACTGATCGGTTTTTCATACTGAATCTCATATCTTTCACAAAGTTCATTAAGGCTTGCCTCAGGATACGCTAATCTGAGTTCCGCAACCTCTTTGAGTTTAGGCTCCAGTTCCACATAACGACCTTCATCGATCAAACGACGTATGACTTCAAGTTGATCATTGGCTGCGGCCATGGTTTTCATGACATTCGCAACTTCACAGTTATCCAAGCGCGTCAGGTTGTTGTGAAAATCACGTTGAATACGGATGTCTTCAAAATCGAGGACTGCATTGTTGGCTTGAACCATGCGTAGAAAGTCTGATATCTTTTCTGATGCTTTGAGATAAACGACATGTTGGTTGCGACGCAAGATATATTTCGCTCCTAATTCAAAACGATTCATGATCGATTGGATGTAATTCGCATGCTCGATGTCTTGGGTGACGATTTCACAGTGATAATTGGACTTTTTAGGTGAGTTGATACTTCCTGCTGCTAAGAATGCGCCTGCCAAATAGGCTCTAGCGCAACACTCTTTCTTGACGATGGCTTTGGTTGGATGTGAGGTCAAGCCTTGGGCATTCCATAAACCAAGTTCTGTTAAGATCTCATTTACCTTGGTAAGCACTTGAATCTCATAGACATTGTTCTTCTTAAGATTCATACGCTTCATTACAGAGAGATTCATCTCAGGGGTGAATTGTTCCTTCATCAACTTAAAAGCCCGTTTTGCGGTTGTGGCATTTTCAGTTTTAATCGACAAAACGAGATTTTGGTTACGAATGATCATCGAAGAACTCAATTGAATCAGTGCAGCGGTTTCCGCTTTCTGACAACAGGCTTTGAGTTCCACATTGGCAATTTCGTGTTTGACTTCTTGTGTGAATGACATTTCAACGAACCTTTCTAAACAATTCTTCTAAGACATCACGAATTCGATTGGGGTCGTGACGCACCCGTTCTGTATCAAATTTCAAGAGTTTCTTCTTGATGAGTTTGTAATCATGTTCCTTGGCTTTGATTTGTACTGGAAAGGCTTCGCGATCCACATAACGTGCGAGTACTTTTGTTGGAATGATGTCACTTGCATAAATCACCACATCCATCTTAACCTGTGCATGTTGCTCAATGGCTTGGACATGATCCTCAAGCCCATAACCCTCGGTTTCACCCGGTTGGCTCATCGCATTGGCCACATAAACCTTTAACCCTTGATTCTTTTGTAAAGCTTTACGTATTTCAGGAATGATCACATTGGGGCAGATGCTTGTATAAATGCTCCCAATTCCAAAGATGATCACATCGGCTTGTTCAATCGCTGCGACTGCTTCTTTCGTTGCTTTAACAGGCACGTCATAAAAAACTTCAACGATACGATGCCGACTGGTCGGAATATTGCTTTCCCCTTTGACGATGGTCCCATCTTCCATTTTGGCTAAAAGTCGAACCACTTGGTGCGTAGAAGGAACGATATCCCCCTTTACATTCAAAACCTTGGAGATGGTGGTTACCGCATCCATAAAACTGCCTGTCTTTTTCGTAAGAGCTGTCAGAATGATGTTTCCGAGATTGTGACCCACCAATTCATTCTCTGCACCGAGTTCCGCAGCCTCATCCTTTTCAAAGCGATAGCTCATCAAGGTGGACAAGAGGGTTTCACTCTCAGCTAAAGCAATCATGACACTACGGATATCCCCCATTGCAGGAATATGATACGCACGCCGTAAACGACCGGTACTTCCACCATCATCCGCAACCGTCACAATGGCTGTGATGTCCACATTTTCAATTTGCTTCAAACCTCTTAAAATGGTTGATTGGCCTGTCCCCCCACCAATAACCACGACTTTTAAATTACGTTCCATACTTACTCCAGATCGCGATGATCCTTGAAACAACGATATTCTTTTCCATAATTCTCATACGCCCAGTTGACTAAGGATACGGAGCGATGTTTCCCACCGGTACATCCGATTGCGACGGTAAAGTGATTCTTTCCTTCACGAATGTATTCTTTAAACGCATAGTCTAAAAATGATTTTAGCTTTTTAATGAATCGCTGTGTTTCTTTCTTCTCGATCACATAGTCGTAGACAGGTTTATCGTTTCCCGTCAGATCTTTCAAGTCTTCATTCCAATATGGATTGGGAAGGAATCGGACATCAAAGACGAGGTCCGCATCCATCGGTAAACCATTCTTATAGCCAAATGAAATGAAGCTGATGGAGAACGGTGCTCTTTCATTAATCGCAAAGACTTGATTTAAACGTTGTTTAAGTTCAGTCGCGTTCAAATGTGAGGTCTCCACAACCATGCAGTTCTGCTCTTTTAGATTGCTTAACATATCCCGTTCAACTTGAATGCTGTCTTCAAGTGTCTGTGCCTGTTGAGATAGAATCATTGGGTGTGTACGACGTGTGAACTTATAGCGTTTCAATAACTCCGTATGGCTTGCTTCCAACAAGATGATTTGCAGGTCGATATCCAAGATCCCAAATGTTTGCTTAAAGGCGTTGAAGTCGATCAGATTGGTCGACAACGCTAGATTCTGAAAACGTGGATCATCATGACGAATAATGATTTCCAATAACTCCGGTAGAAGTTTGACTGGAAATTGATCCATGCAATGATAGCCCATATCTTCCAATATCCCCATGGCTGTGGTTTTCCCAGCACCAGACATTCCAGATACCAAAATGACGCGATGTTTCTTTTGACTCATGTTCAACCTCTTTGCTTCATTCTACCACGCATCCGGGTGGTCCTCAAGTTCCCTTATCTCGATATATCGAGCAAGATAAAGAAAAGACTTACATGCACCGCCATTGGCAAGTATGTAAGTCTAATTTGATTTCGTTATGCGTCAAATTCTTTGATGTAATGAAATGCCATTTGTGCTGCAATTGCCCCATCATTAACGGCTGTGACGATTTGTCGCAGTGGTTTGACCACCACATCACCTGCGCCATACAATCCAGGTATTTTGCTTTCCATTTTTTCATTCACAATCATGTAGCCCATGGCATCGGTGACGCCAAGATCTTTTAGACAACCCGTTGAAGGCGTCGCTCCAATGTAAGGGAAGATTCCATCCACTTCAAGATCCTGCGTAGAACCATCGTCCACACTCTTGATACGAAGTGCTGTAACCTTTTCACCATGGATGACTTCAAAGGGCACATGTTTCTTGATCACCTTGATTTTTGGATTGGCCAAAGCACGCTCAATCGCTTGAACATCCCCTCTGAATACATCACGACGAATCACGATGGTGACTTCATCCGCAAATTGTGTCAGATATACAGCTTCTTCCAAGGCAGAGTTTCCACCCCCGATGACCGCAACCTTCTTTTGTTTATAAAATGCCCCATCACAAACTGCACAGAAACTCACCCCTTTGCCAAGCATGGCTTCTTCGCCTGGAATCCCCATTTTGTTTTCAACGGTTCCCGTTGCCAAGATGATTGCTTTTGTTTTAAAGGTTCTTCCATCCTCTGAAGTCAAGGTCTTCACCTTATCCACATCGATCTTGACGATGGGTGTGTATTCGGTCGTAACTTCGAGTTGAGTGGTGTGTTCATACATCTTCATCGCGAGATCGACCCCACTGATGTTGGGTTGACCTGGCCAATTGTCAATTTCGAAAGTCTTGACTAATTTTCCGCCTGGTGCACTGCCTTCAAAGAGTATGATGTCCAGTCCTGCCCGCTTTGCATAGATCGCAGCGGTCATCCCCGCTGGTCCTGAGCCGATGATGGCTAAGTCGTAGAGTTTGTCCATGTGATGTCCTTCTTTAAGAGTGTAAGCAATTCACTGAGATGTTCAATCGTCGCATTGGGTTTAGCTTGATGGATTGCTTCACGACGTTCAGGATGCGTTAGATACGCAACTGAATAAATGCCTGCCGCATTGGCCGCATGAATATCCGTACTGGTGTCCCCGATGTAAAGCATGTTGTCATGATCGACACCCAAGGCCTTGCAGGCATTGAAGATGCCTTCAGGGCTTGGTTTATGCTCTTTGACTTCATCATAGCCAATAATCACATCAAATTCATCTGTGAAACCAATTAAACGCATCCCATACTCAACCATATCTTTCTTCTTAGAGGATACGATGCCCAATTTATACCCATCCGCTTTTAGTTGTTTGATGACTTCCAAAGCTTCAGGCATGGGTTTAATCAACTTCGGATGAATTTCTTTATTGTTTGTACGATAGGTTTCAATCGCTTCCGGTAGATCTTTTTCATCCAGATAACGACTCAAGATTTGTGAAAGTGTAGGCCCTAAGAATGAGATCTCGTCTTCACGCGTGATGACGACATCCGGCCGATATTTTTGGATCGTCATTTTCATGCTTTCGATGATCAAAGGTTCAGTATCAGCCAAGGTCCCATCAAAATCGAACAAGAGAATTGGTTTTTCTTTCTTGATGAAACGTTGGAAGACACCCAATTTGCCCATCAAACCAATCACGATGAAACCAATCGAAACCAATTGAGCTATACGTAAGCCCATAAACATCAGGCTATCCGTTCTTAAACCTTCAACCCAGAAACGACTGATGCCATACCACATCAAGTATGCCCACATTAAATCACCACGTCTGTTTTCACTGAAGCGTTTCAAGAAATACACAATCAAAATAAAACCAATGATGTTCAAGACACTTTCATAGAGAAAGGTTGGTTCTCGAAATTGACCCAGAATATACATATTGTCTTTAATAAAGGCTGGAAATAGATTGAAGTAAGATTCTTCCACCACTTTTCCATACGCTTCTTGATTCATGAAATTGCCCCAGCGACCAATGGCTTGTGCCACAAGGATATTGGGTACGATCGCATCCGCAAAACGTAAAAAGCTCAATTTCTTCCGTTTTAAGAACCAATACGCAAAAGCAGCCCCAAGCAATAGTCCACCTTGGATGGCCATACCCCCTTGCCAGGTCATGAAGATTGAAATTGGATCTGCCAAATAGGTCGCTAAGTCATAGAATAAGACATACCATAAACGTGCTCCGACAATACCTGCCAAAAGACTTCCAAAAAACAAATCATCCATAAGTGATGTTGGATAGCCTAATTTCTTTAAATTACGAGCACTTAGCCAATAGGCTAAGAACGCTCCAGTAAGAATTAAGACGGCATACCATTTGATACTAATGGTCCCAATATCCACAAAACTCGATAAATCTTTAAAAAATACCATGTTTACTCCTCATTTTGGTTTTTGATGAAATCATAAACCCGTTGTTCAAATTCTTTGGCACTGTTGATGCCACGCAACTTCAAGTTGAAATTGGTCACAGCCGATTCCACCAATACGGCAATATTACGTCCATCACGAACAGGTATCGTGGTCTTCGGTATTTCTAAGCCTAAGATGTTCTCAAGAACTTCCTCTTCGATCCCAACACGTTCGTATTGTTTCTGGTCATCCCACTTCTCAAGATGAATGATGAAATCAATCTCACTGTTGTCCAATGAAGAACTTGCCCCAAACATCTTCGTCACATCGATGATCCCGATACCGCGTATCTCCAACATCCCCCGTAGAATCTCAGGTGCTTTACCAAAAATCGTGTTATGAATCCGTGTCACATCGACACGATCATCCGCAACCAAGACATGTCCACGACGAATGAGCTCAAGTGCGGTTTCACTTTTACCCACACCCGAATCCCCCGTGATGACAACGCCTTTTCCATAGATGCTCAACAGTACACCATGGATATTATCGCTAGGTGCGAGCTTTTCATCAAGATAACTGACCACATCCACCATCAAGCGATACGTTGGTTGGTCTGAAATCAGGATTGGAAAGTTCTTACTTTCCGCAATCTCACGTAAAAGTTCAGGACATTCCATGTTTTTGGAGATGACGATGGCTGGACTGTATCCATCCGTCAATCGTTCCAATCGTTCACGCAATAAATCATCAGGCACTTCAGACATATAGGACATTTCCTTGGTTCCTAAGATGATGATGCGTCGGGGTTCCGTATGTTCAAAATAGCCCGCCAATTCCAAGCCAGGACGATTGATATCGGGTACGATCGCCCAACGATTCAATGCCTCATCATTCCCTGTAATCTGTGTCAGATTAAAGAACTTCTTAAAATCTGAAATCTTGGCTTTGCGTTCAAAATCCATATTTACCTCTTTTCTTTGTCAAAGATATGTTTCAGGTATTGTCCTGTATAACTCTTTGGATTCTCGGCAAGCTTCTCAGGTGTCGTGGCTTGAACCAAATACCCACCTTCATCGCCCCCTTCTGGGCCTAAGTCAATCACATAGTCCGCATTCTTAATGATGTCCAAATTATGTTCGATGACGATGACCGTATCCCCATTTTCCACGATGCGCTGTAAGACGGTAATGAGCTTCCCAACATCATAGCTATGAAGTCCTGTTGTTGGCTCATCCAGGATGAATAAAGTCTTACCCGTAGCCCTACGTTGTAGTTCACTCGCAAGTTTAACACGTTGGGCTTCACCACCGGATAAGGTGGTAGCGGATTGCCCCAACTTAACATAATCCAAACCAACATCAGATAGTGTTTGAAGACGATGCTTGATCTTATGAATGTTTGCGAAGAATTCAATGCCTTCTTCGATGGTCATCTCTAGGATATCATAGATCGACTTTCCTTTAAATGTGACCTGTAAGGTCTCATTGTTGTAACGCTTTCCTTCACACTCTTCACAGGGGACATAGACATCGGGTAAGAAATGCATGGAGATGCGTTTGACGCCATCTCCTTGGCAGAGTTCACAACGTCCACCTTTGACATTGAAAGAGAACCGTCCCTTGTCATAGCCCCTTACTTTGGCTTCTGGTGTCATCGCAAACAAATCACGAATATCATCAAAGACACC
>JBLJAX010000191.1:0-5085 GCA_047637795.1 Erysipelotrichaceae bacterium
CAAAGAAAATAGCCAACAGCACACTGAAACTTGGCTTCTGAACTTTCCACAACATGATTGGAATGAATACCACATAAAGTACTGTAATGAACGAAGAATTACTCACTGTGGATAAAGCCTGACCATAGGTCTGCAAAGCCATCCCAAGAAACATGATGAAACCCGCCAAAGCACTCTCAAATAACAACTTTCCGTTGAGCCAGAACTTACGTCTGTAAGCGAAGATCATTAGAGCCGATCCTGCAAGTAAACCACGCATACCTAAAAGGTTGAAAGGGGTCCATCCGAAGTCCATCGCCTTTTCAACAGCTATGAAACTGACTCCCCAAAGGAAGGCAGCCATGAATAAGGCCATTTTTCCGTACAGTTCTTGATTTTTCATAGTTTAAGTTGTAAACGTCATTTATAATTATACTTGAGGACATCACGATGGACAAGCACAATATCATAAGTATAATTGCACAGAAACACGCTCAAAAAGCGGTGATTCGACATTTTTTAGATGAAGGAGTCGAGCTCTTTGGGACAAGTGTTTTGAGTTTTGACAACTTCATCACAGAAAGTTTAAAGTTGCCCTCAAATATCGACTATTTTTGGCATGTGGTGGATGTGATCCTCAAGCATAAGACAGAGTTCAAGGTTCTATACAAAAGCCTGAACCACCCCAGTGCTGTCGATGAAATCATTCAATTCATTCGTGAAATGGCTGAAGAAAATATCGATATCGATGCTTTGCCTTCACAATCCAGTAAGGACAAAGAGCTCAAACTGTTAATTAAACGGATTGATCCCACATCGTACCCCAAATACCAATCATTTCAGGCGTTCATGGAACAGACCAATTTTGAGAATGTGAAGCTGGTGCCTTACATTCAAGGCTATGCGGAACACAAACGGATTGAGCACATGCTTGAGAATGGGGCTAAGCTGTTGGAGCTTCCACAGAGATCAAATCAATACAACGCCTATTATGCTAAGAATCCTCGTATGGAAGCATATGGTGTCGTTCAGATGATCGCTCAGTCCAAGACGAGCTATGATAAGACTTTGATTGTTTGTTTGGATTCAGAGATCATTGAACCCTTAACCAATTATTTGAAACAGCTTGAAATCCCTTATACCTATACATCATCTAAACCCTTGCTTCAAGTCAGACAGTTTATCGATTGTCTCGAATTTGCGATTGAGCCCAGTCTAGACAAACTGGTTCGCATTCTCAAGAGTTCATTGATTCAAGACCCAAACATTCTTCAAATACTCAAATACATTGAAATCGCTCACCCATCCCTTGACGCATTCACACAGCCCTTTAAGCATCTCAGTGAGACACTCTATGAGAATGATATATGGGATAAGCGTTCAATCCGCCAATTGCTTGAGATTGAAGCGAAGAGCGAACAACTTAGACCCAGCTTATTACCCCTGCTTGAACTGAAACCAGAAACGGATATTCAAATTTTAGTTAAACAGGTTTATGCCTGCTTTGCACAGTATTGTACAGATGCGAGTGCACTCAACTTGATTCGAACAAACTTACAGAATCATCTCCCCCATCTAAACACCCTCAATCAAATCCCGTATTTGATTCACCAGCTTGAACAGATTCAAGATACAGAATCCTCTGAACAAGGCATTCAAATCGTTGGATTACAGGATGCGATGATTCCCTTCATGGAACAAACATTCATCATGGGCTGTACCCAGAAGAATTATCCTCAGTACCCTGTTCATCGCGGCTTCTTTGATGAGGACTATTTCAACAACTGTATCCAAGACGATCCGTCTCAGCGCTACCAATGGTATATCTCACAATTGGAACAGTCCTTTGAACTTGCTAATACTGTGACCTTTACCTATTCTGTTGGGAATTATGAAGGTAAGGGTGCTTCCCTCTCGTTTGAGATTGAAGATTTCTTGAAGCGTAAAGCAATCGATCATTTTGAGCCACTCCCCCTTCAAGAAGCTGAGGTAAGCATGGATCGTGCATTCAAACTCGATCCTGAACTATCCAAACAACTTTTCTTTAAGGATGCGGATTTATTTGGAAGTGTCTCCTCTTTTGAGAGTTTCTTTCGTTGTCCTTATCAATACTATCTCAAAGCAGGCTTAAAGCTCTATGTTCAAAAACCCTTTGAGATTGATAATTCACTGATGGGAACCATTGCGCATGCGGTCTTCGAGCACAGTGTTCGTAAAGCGCATAAAGAATACGCCAACTTTGGTCAACGTCATCTTGATGAACTTGTGGATCCTCTTTTCAATGACTTAAAGAAGCTTTATCCGAGTCAGGTCTCGAAAATCGATACGATCCATGTGCGTGCAAAAGAACTCCTTTCTGAGAGTTTGAATCTATTCGATCAAATTGAACACGCGACAGACTATGAACCCATGGATGTGGAAGTTGAATTCAAACAAACGCTTGAACTTGATGCGAACAAACGTGTCCAACTCAAGGGCTTCATCGATCGTGTCGATCAACGTGATGCTTATGTTCGCATCATTGATTACAAGAGTTCTTCAAAGACGTTGAGTGCAAAGTCTGTGCTGAGTGGCAATAAGCTTCAGCTTCCAACCTATGCGTATTTTGGATCAAACATTTTCAATAAAGAAGTATCCGGGATATACTACGCATCCTTTGGTCAAAAGAATACGATCTCCATCAAACCAAGTACGTATGCAAAGACGAAAGGCTTAACTCTCTTTACTGATGACGATCACCAAGCCGACTACATCGAATCGCGTCAATGGGAAGGTTACACTTTTGATGATGTGGAGAACCAAGATGAACAGGCACGTTTTATCAAAGGCTTCAAACGTAAAGGCGATAAGCTTGAGACGAAGACAGTTCAGTTTGAACTTCTGAGACAAGCCTTATACGAATTGTATGCACAACTCTACGATGAACTCAGCTGCGGCAATATCGCCAAGGATTGTGTTGAAGGTGCGTGTGAGTATTGCGACTACAAAGCCATCTGTCAGTTCAAAGGTGAAGCTAAGAAAGAACGGAATCGAACAAGCATCGCCTCATTGAACGAAGGAGCCCAAAATGAAGCAGAGTCCTGAGCAAATCGCAGCCATCAATACACTTGGCAAGAACATCCTTCTATCCGCTTCGGCTGGGGCGGGGAAGACAACGGTCTTAGTCGCGCGTCTAATGAAACGCATCATTGAAGATGGAGTTAACGTGGATGAGATCTTAGCCATGACCTTTACCGATCTTGCGGCCACTGAGATGAAGAAACGCTTAGCCAAGCAACTTCAAATTGCTTATCAAGCGACTCACGATGAACGCATCTATCGACAGATCGCCCTTTTGGCATCGGCTCGTATATCGACGATTCATGCCTTCTGCTTAGGCTTGGTTAAGGATTATGCCTATGTCTTGGGCATCAGTCAGAAACGTGCGAATTCCATCACAGACGAAGCGACTTCAAGCATCTATAAGAATCAAGCCTTGGATTTGACCTTAAATGAAGCCTACCTTGAAGCAGATCCAGACTATCTTCAATTGTTGCGTTTACTGCATCATCGTCCTGAAGAAGATACGAATCTACGTTTGATCATTTTGGATTTACATGCGAAGTTGGAAGCAAAATTGGATCCAGAAGGATGGCTCACTTCCATTAAAAAAGCATATCGGCATTATGATGATCTTGGTCAATTGGATGAACCTTTCCGTTCTGCTTTCTTTTCAACTTTGATGGATGGCTTTCTTCAACTCAAACAAAGTTTTGAAGCCTACCAACACGCCTTATCCTTCGATCAAGTCAACGATGAAGCCAGCTTTCATACACAATTCATTCAAAACGAGCTCACTCAAGCCCAACAAGCACTCACTCATCATCAATATTCCAACTACTTGGAACATCTTCATAAGCTCGCAAATCGTCAAGCGAAGACCATCCGTGGATTGGAAACAGAGACGAAACGTCATCGTGATGCGTATTATGACCAGCTTAAAGACCTTGTGGTGCGTCTTTTTGATGAAAAAAGCTATCTAAATGACATTGAAATGTTGGAGAAGCCTTTATCCATGCTTTTTGATTTGGTAATCAATTTTGGTAAGCATTACCAAACCATCAAAGAAAATGCGGAAGTGCTCGACTTCTCGGATATGGAAAAAATGGCCTTGAGTATCTTGAAAAATACAGAGTTCAAAGTAGCCGATCAACTACGCTCAAGAATCAAAGACATCCTCGTGGATGAATTCCAAGACTCCAATGAAGTTCAAGATGAACTCGTCCTTTCCATCAGCCGTGGTAATAACATCTTCCGTGTCGGAGATGTCAAACAATCCATTTATCGTTTCCGTAATGCTCGACCTCAGCTCATGAGTCGCTTGATGCAGTCTGATGACCCCAATGATCTGACCCTATATCTAAGCAATAACTTCCGTTCCAAAGAAAGCATCGTCAACTTCAATAATCAGCTCTTCTCAAATTTGATGAACATCGAAGGCTTGGAGAGTCACTACACCGAGATGGACCATGTCAAAATTGGTAAGCCGGATCAAGTGGGTGGTTCACCCATTGAACTTCATTTGATTGAAGAATTAGAAGATACAGATGAAGACTCCATCAAGGCCGATCGAATTAAAGCCAATCATATCGCTCAAACAATTCTCAAGTATCATGCTGACCAAACGTTTCCACATTGGAAAGATGCCGTTGTCTTGGTTAAATCGCATCGTGCAAAGTTGGAACTCAAGAAAGCCTTTGATCACTTCAATATTCCCAATTTCATTGATGTCAAAGCAGGTTTCTACCTTTCATCAAGCGTTCAAGATGTCTTACAAGTTTTACGCTTCTGTTTGGATACCAGTGATGAACTGGCTTTGGTCGGTGTTCTTCTGTCACAGTTCTTTGGCTATGATGAGAACTTTCTTGCGAAGCTACACATCGCATCACCCTACTCACTCTTATCGGGTTTTAAGACACAGGTACCTGAGTCTTATCAAGCGTTGATGAGCTTGGTCAGTTCGAGTACGCAAAATCTAAGTTCATTCTTGAACAGCTTGTATCTATTTAATGATTATTATGATACTAAGATCGATACCCAACAAAGAACCAACCTGGATCTCTTGCG
>JBLJAX010000192.1:0-15268 GCA_047637795.1 Erysipelotrichaceae bacterium
TTGCCCCAACCAACCTGGCACCTGAAACCTACTCAGCGGTTTTAGGCTTAAGGGCAAGTGCCAATGCTTTGGCAACACGCGACATGGGCATATTGATGCCTTTCCATACAGGCATCATCGGTGCTTTGATTGTTATGTTCATTACACGAACCGTAGCGCGTCAGTTGAAGACGCGTAGTCCATATAGTTTATTCAGCTTTGTCGATAAGAACGTATCCATCATCATGGGTTCTGTATTTTACGCTTTGATTGCAGGCGTTGGTGTAGCCTTTATGTGGCCTTATCTAATCAACTTTTTACAGTCTGTTTTTAGTTTTATCGCTCGCGATTTGAATAACCCCATCAACTTATTTATATATGGTGGTTTGGATCGTGTTTTGACTATCTTTAACTTCTCAGATTGGATGCATCAACTGTTCTGGTTCACATCGATGGGTGGGAACTGGGTGGATCCACTAGGAGCTGTTTTCAATGGGGATGTCGCTATGTGGACAGCTCAATTGGCTCAAAACATTTCAGGTTTCACCTCGGGTAAGTTGATTACACCGTATTATATCTTAAATATCTTTGCGGTACCAGCATTTATCTTAGCGGCTTATCAAACCTATACCGACCGCTTGGTTCGCAGAAGACTTCTTGGTTTTGTCATCGCTTCAATCCTGTTTTCGGTTTTGTTTGGAACCTTGTTTCCGATTGAAGTATTCTTGCTATTTACAGCACCCTTGTTGTTTTTGTTTCATTTAATGTTTACAGCCTTGTTGTTTGCGATTTTGCCAACGTTTGATATCATCATTGGTTATCGCTTTTCAGGAGCCATTTCTGTCGCGACACCTGGAAGTATTATCGATCTTTTGGTTTTGATGCGGAATCCGTTTTATCAACGAGCACTCATCATTCTTTTATTCATTGGTCTAATGAGTTTCTTGCTTTATTATGCCGTCACAAGTTATTACTATCATAAGGGAGCGATAAGCATTATCAATCCAAATGAAAAGGAACTCGTGATTTCAGAGTTGTTGGACAGTTTAGGCCAAGTTGGAAACATCAAGATGATCAACGCATCCATTGGTAAGATCATTGTTCAAGTTCATGAACGTGAACGCGTTGATTTTAGTAAGATTCATCATCGTGCAACGAAAATTGTGGAAACACGGGCAGGGTATGCCATTTCGTATGGTGCGAGTAGTTATATGTTGTATGAAATCATAAGTAAACTTAAACAAGATGGGCTTGTGTTGAACGAAGGAAAATAGTTAAGGAAATGCTTCGGCATTTTCTTTCTTATGCGAGGTTGGTATGGAAAAATTAACACCCATGTTAAAACAATATATGGAAGTAAAGGAAGCGAATCCAGATGCACTGGTGATGTTTCGCTTGGGTGATTTTTATGAACTCTTTTTCGAAGATGCGAAAATTGCTTCTTTAGAGTTGGATTTGGTTCTAACAGGACGTGCAGCTGGAGACAATCAAAGAGCCCCCATGTGTGGTGTGCCCCATCATGCGGCAGGTGGATACATTCAAAAGCTCGTGGATCGTGGTTTTAAGGTCGCGATTGTAGAACAAATGGAAGATCCGTCCACAGCTGTGGGATTGGTCAAACGGGATGTGGTTAAAATCGTAACCCCTGGAACGATGGTTGATGAACTCATTGAAGATAAAGACCGGCACTACATCGCATCCATTGGGCATTTCGCCGGCAACTATACATTATTACTCTGTGAATTGATTTCAGGTCAATTAGAACTTCACACCATTAAAGCCGATAGTTCGTTATTGAAAGCAACAATCCTAAAATATCAGATTCGTGAACTCGTTACATCCAGTCATTTGGATGCACGTAGTCTTCAAGTCATTCGTGCGATTCCTTATCTTACTTTATCGTATTGTGATGAGGTCGATATTGATGAAGCTTATTTGAAACAAGTTCATAAAATTGAGGATGAACAGAAGCGACGTGTTTATGGTCGTTTACTCCAGTATCTCTTGAGGACGCAAAAGCGGTCTTTATACCATTTAAAAGAAGTGGTGGATACGTCGACACAAAAATTCATGCGTATGGATTACAGTACGATGCTTAACTTGGAATTGGTTGAAGCATTACGGAATCAAGGGAAAAACAATACTTTGTTTAGTTTTCTAGATCAATGCAAGACGTCCATGGGATCACGCTTATTAAAGGATTGGATCATGCATCCACTCTTTGATTTAGAAATGATTCTAAAGCGTCAAGCACAGATTGAATACTTACTAAAAGACTTTATTAAGTATGATCGTCTTATAGAACGTTTGAACTTGTGTTATGACGTCCAAAGACTTGTCGGAAGAGTTTCCTTTGGGTCTGCCAATCCACAAGATTTGATGCGACTACGACAAACGTTGAATCAAGTCCCTGAAATTCTCAGTTTAGTGGAAGACCCAATCTTTGATCCACTGAATAAGATCGATCCTTTAAATGAACTGACACAGATTCTAAATGATGCCTTGAATGATGAATGTCCTCCGACCTTAAAAGATGGCAATATCTTTAGAACAGGTTATCATGAACAACTGGATGAACTCAGAGATATTCAGAATTCAGGCCAGAAATGGTTGCTTGCGTTTGAAGCACAAGAGCGTGAACGTACACAAATCAAGAATCTAAAAATAGGCTATAATCGCGTCTTTGGTTATTACATCGAAGTTTCTAAAGGAAATATTCCGATGATCAAAGATGAGTTCATGTATGTGCGTAAACAGACCTTGAGTAATCAAGAACGTTTCATTACGCCTGAGCTCAAAGAGATGGAAGACAAGATTTTACATGCTTACGACCGTAGTCTCAAACTTGAACAAGATCTTTTCAATGCCTTGATTGAACGAATTCGTCTGAATTTGTTTGAGTTACAGGCGATTGCGGATGCATTATCACACTTTGATGTGGTATCTGCGCTGTGTCGTATCGCTAAGGATCATCATTATGTCAAACCGACATTTCACGAAGGCTTTGATTGTGTCATCAAAGAAGCACGCCATCCAATCTTAGAAACAAAGACAAAATATGTGTCCAACTCTACAGAAATGAATCAAGCGCAGATGATTCACATTCTTACTGGTCCCAACATGGGTGGTAAGAGTACCTACATGCGTCAATTGGCTTTGGTGATCATACTCGCACAAATGGGTTCCTATGTACCTGCTAAGAAGGCGGAATTGCCGTTGATTGATGCCTTATTCACACGCATGGGCGCAAGTGATGATATCTTATCCGGTCAATCGACTTTTATGGTGGAAATGATCGAAGCCAATACAGCCCTACAGAATGCGACAAAGGATTCTTTGGTTCTATTTGATGAGATTGGACGAGGAACATCCACTTTTGATGGAATGGCATTGGCACAAGCGATGGTTGAATATCTTGCGACGGTTGTGAAATGTAAAACCATCTTTTCAACGCATTATCATGAACTGACACAATTGGAACACTCACTGTCGCAAGTTAAAAATATGCATGTGGAGGTCTTTGAAGAAAACAACGAAGTCACATTCCTCTATCGTGTGAAACATGGACGTGCCGATCGATCTTACGGTGTCAATGTGGCCCGTTTGGCACATCTACCCAATGCGATCATCGATCGTGCAGGCCAATTGATTACAGAATTGGAAAGCAAGAAGCGTGTTGTCCAACAAAGCATGGCGATCGTGGAAATGGTGACCATACCAAAAGAACTTCAACGAGTTGAAGCGGATTTGAAAAAGTTGGATATCAATCAAACAACGCCACTTGAAGCCTTGGCGTATTTAGATGCTTGGAAAAAGCAGATGAAGGACTGATCATGGGAATCATTCGCCGTTTAGATGAACAATTAAGCAACATGATTGCGGCTGGGGAAGTTATTGAACGTCCGATGGCAGTCGTCAAAGAGTTGGTAGAGAATGCTTTGGATGCTAAAGCCCGTTTTATCGAGGTTAAAATCGAACAAGGGGGCGTCGAAGCCATTGAGGTCATTGATGATGGCGTGGGTATGGATCCTCAGGATGCACAACTGGCCTTTGAACGTCACACAACCAGTAAGATTCAAACCAAGGAACATCTTTTCGCACCGACAAGTCTAGGATTTAGAGGTGAAGCTTTACCTTCAATCGCATCGGTAAGTGATGTGATTCTCAAAACATCTAAAGAGGATGCCGGAACCTATGTGCATATCGCCTATGGGAAAGTGGTTCAAGTCAGACCGCATGCGATGCGCACAGGTACTGAAATACGTGTAGAGGGTTTGTTTAGAAAAACACCGGCTCGCTTCAAGCATTTAAAATCTGCGGCTTATGAAGCTTCTTTGATCATTGATGTCATATCAAAATTTGCACTCAGTCGACCCGATGTGGCTTTTAAACTCAGTGATGAGAGCAAAGTACTGATCAATACCAGTGGGACCAATCAACTCTTGGAAGTCTGTGCCCAACAATTTGGGAATCGAATCGCTCGATTGGCTCATGAATTTGAGATTGCGGATTATGACTTCAAGATCAATGGTTTTTGGGTCGACCCTCAGGAACATCGTTCCAATAATAAAGGTATTCTCATTTTCATCAATCATCGCATTGTTCGTTCGTGGTATCTTCAAAAAGCCATTGTCGAAGCTTATGCGCCGTATATTCCAAGCCATCGCTATCCGGTATGCATCATCAATCTCAGCATGGATCCTCAATTGGTCGATGTGAATGTGCATCCGAGTAAGTGGGAAGTCCGTCTCTCCAAGGAACAACAAGCCTTTTTCCTCTTAGTGGATGGGTTGAGTAAGCTTTTACGTGAAAATGTTCAGCCGAAACAACACATTGTAGAAAAGACGCAAGAAGAGGCGGTAAGTCAAGAAGTCCTGTTTGATGTGAATCATTATCCTAGTCAAAGCAGTTTTGATTTAGAAGTGAATGAACAAGAAACTGTTTTTAGACATCCAACATTCCCACATCTCGATTTGATTGGACAGATGCATGGTCGTTATATCTTGGCGAGTTCTGAGGATGATCTCTATGTCATCGACCAACATGCGGCTAAAGAGCGTATTAATTTTGAACTGATTTTAAAAGATCTCAACCAAAAACCTGAGCTTCAAAATCTATTGGTTCCTGTAAGTATGGACGCAAGTCCAGCTTTTATGGAACAATTCGAGCCGTTCAAAGTCCTATGTGCAGAGCTATTCATTGAATGTGAAGCACTCTCGCACCAAGCCTATATGATTCGAAGTATTCCGCTTTGGCTGAAACGCACGGACTTACAGGCGTTCATGCAAGACTTGATGGATCGTTATCTTAATCAAGAGAAGATGGACCAAGCACATCTACGCGAAAGTGTGATTGCGACCATGGCCTGTCACCGTTCAATCCGTTTTAATCAGAACTTAAGTCCAATCGAAATGCGCAACATCATTGAAGAGCTTGCACATTGTGAACAACCGTATCATTGCCCACATGGTCGTCCTACCTTGGTCAAGCAAAATGCGAAAACGCTATGGAAGGACTTTGAACGATGAAAAAAGTACTCGTCATCGCTGGTCCAACTGCAAGTGGAAAGACAGCGTTATCGATACAATTGGCAAAAGCTTTGAATGGGGAGATCATCAGTGGCGATTCCCAACAAGTGTATCGAGAATTGAATGTGGGGACGGCAAAGATTTCAAAAGAAGCAAAACAAGCAATACCTCATTATGGTTTGGATCTCGTAAGTTACGATCAAGCATACAGTGTCAAGGATTTTCAAACCATGGCACGTAATGCGATTGATGAAATTACACAAAGAAACAAGTTACCCATTATCGTAGGGGGCACAGGCTTCTATCTTAAAGCCACGCTTTATGATTATGTGTTTGAAGATGAGATGATTCAAGATGAAACATTCGATGAATTAAACAATGATGAACTGTATGAGCGCTTGGTAAAGTTAGATCCAAAAGCCACGGAAAAGATTCATCCCAATAATCGTAAACGTGTATTACGTGCACTAAACATCGCCTTAAAAGGTGAAACCAAGAGTGAACGCGAAGCAAAACAAAAACATGAGCCCCTCTATGATGTCTTCATGCTTGTGATGGATCATCCAAAAGAGCTTTTAGACAAACGCATAGAAGAACGCTTGGACCAACAGTTCATGTCGGGACTGAGGGAAGAAATCGAGAAGTATTTCAGTACAGCAGAGGCAAGGACGTATCAAAGCTTTCAAGCCATTGGCTATAAAGAATGGAGAGCCTACTTTGAAGAACAAGCACCGATCGAGGAAATTAAGCAGAAGATCGTGATTGCGACCCGTCAATATGCGAAGCGTCAGTTGACATGGTTCAGACATCAGTTCAATGCATATTGGTACAAACCCAGTCTTGAAAATGAGAAACTATTAATGAATACAATCAAAACATGGTTGGATAAGGAGACTTTATGAAAAAAATCGTCGTCGCAGGAGGCTGTTTCTGGGGTGTGGAAGAATATTATCGTCGTTTAAAAGGTGTTGGGGCAACCCGTGTTGGATACGCACAGGGCTTACTTGAAAACCCAAGTTATCAAGAAGTGTGTTCGGGTAAGACTATGCATGCGGAAGTGGCAGAGATCGAATATGATCCAAGCGTATTGCCTTTGACTAAGGTTTTGGAGCATCTCTTTCGTATCATCGATCCAACATCCTTGAATAAACAAGGCAATGATGTGGGAACACAGTATCGTGTTGGTGTCTATCCAGTGGAAGCGGAAGATATGGATGTGATCAAGGCATATGTGGCTGAAAGACAAAAGGAATATAAGAAACCTTTAGTTCTAGAAGTTGAATACTTACGTGATTTCTATGATGCGGAAACCTATCATCAAAAGTATTTGGTTAAGAACCCAGGTGGTTATTGCCATGTGAATATGGGATTGATCAAGCCTGAAGAAAAGAAGTAAGTAGGAGAATCCTTTTTTATCGCATATCTAAGGGTATGCTAAAAATTGAACATCTAAGTAAAACGTATCGTAAACACAAAGCGTTGAATGACTGCAGCTTTGAAGCAAAAGCCCATGAGATCCATGGTATTTTGGGACAAAATGGTTGTGGGAAGTCAACGCTTTTTAAGTCGATCATGGGATTGATTGATCCGGATCAAGGAGAAATCTATTTCAAAGGATCAAAAATCACATTCAAAGATCGCAAACGTTTTGGATACATGCCAGAGCAGCGCTCTTTATTTATGGATTTGAGTGTGTTGGAACAAGCCTTGTTTTTAGGAGAACTAAAAGGCATGTCTAAGGATTTGATTCATGCTCGACTCGAACAGTTGATGAAATTGTTGAAATTTGAGAAAGCCGTTTCGACGAAGATCGTCTACCTATCTAAAGGTCAGCAACAAAAGCTCCAACTTATTTTAGCGCTCCTTCATGATCCAGATGTCCTGATTCTGGATGAACCTCTGAATGGCTTGGATTATTTCAGCGTGCAATTGTTCATGGAGGTGTTGAGGCAGTGGGCGAGTGAAGGTAAGTTGATTTTGATTTCAAGTCATCAAATGGATTTCATGGATGACCTCTGCACTCATGTCTTAGTGCTGAATAAAGGGAATATTATTCATCAAGGTGAGCTCAATGTCTTGGCTCAAAGTGAAGCCGTTTGTATTTCCATCAACGCCGATAGCAATTGGCAAGGATTAAGCAACACCCATGTCCAGGTGGAAGATAAGGGAAGCAATGTCGAGTTTCGATATGACAGTTTGGATGAAGCGAAGAAAATGATCATGAAAATGAGTAAAGAGCGTAGCATCACACGTTTAAATCTACATACCCCTTCGATGAGTGAATATCTGGAGTTTGATCAATGCGAACGCTCTTGAAATTTGCACTAAAGCGACGCTTTTTTAATAAGCTGAGTTTGAGTCTACAGGCTCTGTTTATATTTGTCGTATTTGGACTCCTGTATGTGGATAAGTTGAGTGCATGGATTGGCTTGGATCTCCATCAACCGTATCAAGTCGCTTTTTCAAGTAATATGGATCGAGATAAGATCGACATTGACTTGTGGGCGAACCAAGGATTTGAATTGGTTAAAGACAAAGCGGATATTCTAATTGAATTAAATGAGGATGGTTATGATGTCAAAGGTGTGAACGATGTCATTTTGAAGCAACGCATTCAAGCCATTTTGTTGATCCAACACAAACAAAATATCTTGAAGACAAGTCAAGAGAATGTTCATGCATGGCTTGAAGAATATGAAAACATACACGTTCATTTCGAGGAAATCGAAGTTGAGCAAACAAGTTTCAAAGCACAGTTGGCGCTTGTCTTCTTGACAGGGCTTTATTTCATGCTTCTCAATTTTATCGCGGTGAATTCAGGTGAGATCATCATGGAAAAGACGACGCACATCATGCCTTTGATATTAAGCAGTGTTTCAACACGCGTGCACTTCGTTTCAAAGTTGATCCTAGGGATGTTCAGTGTGATGTTTCAAATTGTGAGTTCTATTCTTATTGTTGGTTTGGGCTTGTATCTACGCTTTCGCGATGATCGTTTTCGTGGCTTGATTCAAGCTGCGTCCAAGTATTTGGCACTGCCTGAGTTTGAGTTTGAACTTTTACTTAAGTTGTTTGATTTTAGGTTTGAGGATCTTCAACGCTTAAGTTTGGCACTCCTTTTTATGCTAGTGGGTATCTTCATTGTGCAACTCTTGATTTTGGTTTTAGCGAGCCAAGTCAAGAATGCGGAAGAGGCTGCGGCGATACAAGGTCCGTTCTACTTAGTACTCTTATTAATCTATTATTTATCATTAAGCATTCAAAGTCCGGCATCGTTGAGTCATGGTTTGGGCTATCAATTATCCTTCGTTCCGGTCCTGTCGATGTTGATGATGCCAATCCGAATCTTTACGCAAGACCTGGTCTTTGTGGAAATATTAAGTTCTTTAACGATATCATTTGCCCTAATCATCCTGCTTCTAAGTGTCACTTATCCAACTTATGTGAAAGGTTTGCGAAATATTCGTTGATTCACTTGTGAAATATTTAATTTATTTTCGCAAACTTTCGCATATTTATCTAAGAACTGCTTAAAACTGATGATTTCACATTAAAAATACAAGATTTTGATTGCTAGAAATTTAACAAATAACTATAATAATCATTGCAAGGAGGAATTTGAGATGAAAAAGTTATTAGTATTAGTTGTTGTTGGTTTATTAGCTTTGACCGGTTTGACTGGTTGTGCTGCTAAAACCTATAAGTTTGGTACAGGTAGTTCCACTACAGTTTCTGGACGTGCTGCTACAGCAGATGCTGCTGGACGCGTTCAAGTAACAAGCGTATACGCTGCTGTCTTGTTAGACGATGCAGGTAAGATTGTTTACGTTGATATCGATGCTGCACAAAACCAAGGTACATTTGATGCTATGGGTGCTGTTGTTGCTGCTGAAGCTGCTCCTACAAAGACAGAAAAAGCTGGCGATTATGGTATGAAGGGCAATTCTGCTATCGGTAAAGAATGGTTTGAACAAATGGCTGCTTTAGAAGCTTACATGGTTGGTAAGACCATCGAAGAAATCAAAGCAATCCCAGTTGAAGAAAAAGATGCTTCCCACACAGCTGTTCCTACAGGCGAAGATTTGAAAACATCCGTTTCGATCTCCATCGAAGGTTACGTTGCTGCTGTTGAAGCTGCTGTTAAGAATGCTGTAGAAGTCAAGGGTGTTGCTAAAGTTGGTGTTGGTTCCGTTACTTCCGTTTCCGGTCGTGCTGCTACTGCAGATGCTGCTGGACGTATCCAAACAAACGTTACATTCATGGGCGTTGCTATGGACAAAGATGGTAAAGTATTGGTTTCTCTATTAGACGTTGCACAAAACCAAGGCACATTTGATGCTATGGGTGCTGTTGTTGCTGCTAATGCTGCCCCTACTAAGAAGGAAAAAGGCGCAGACTACGGTATGAAGGGTTCTTCTGCTATCGGTAAAGAATGGTTCGAACAAGCTGCAGGCTTAGAAGCTTACTTAGTTGGTAAGACTGCTGCAGAAGTTGAAGCAATCAAAACTGATGGTGAAGGCGTTCCTGTTGCTGAAGATTTGAAGACTTCCATCTCTGTTGGAATCGACGAATACTTGGATGCATTTGCTAAAGCTGTTGCAAACGCTGTAGAAGTTAAGTAATTAAACTAAAGGACCTCAGAAGATATCTTCTAAGGTCCTTTTACTTGAAGGATGTCTACTTGGACATCCTTTTTAATTGTCTGATATTGTGAGTTCGTTTTATCTTGTTCAACACATTAAGATTGTTGATTAAGGTATTCTCATAAGGACTGGAGGCTTGTGGTGTAAAGAAAGGGGTATTCTGAGTTCCTTCAGGGAGATATTCAATTTGGTTCCAAAGGTCATCGCGATCATAATCATAACGATCCATCTCGGCTAACCCGACAGGCGTCAAGCGTAAGTATTCAGGAACAGGAAGTGGATGAGCTTTGATTTCATTCATTGCTTTACTTAGTCCATTGATGGCCGATCTTGATTTAGGCGATAACGCTAAATCAATAACCATGACGGCAAGGGGGTAGATGGCTTCGGGGAAGCCAACACGCTTCGCTGCGTCCATGGCAGTCAAGGTACGTGCAACCAAGGGTGGATTTGCTAAGCCAATATCTTCATAGGCAATCACAATCAATCTTCTTTCGATGGAGTCCAAGTCTTCCGCAATGATCAGTCGTGCTAAATAATAGAGTGCCGCATCGACTTCAGAGCCGCGAATGGATTTCTGTAAGCCACTTAGGGCATCGTAATAACCATCATCACTGCGATCGAAGCCAAGATTGCCATGGATATGGAGTTCTTTTAATTGGTCAAGACCGATGGTTTGTTTAGGATACGCAATGTTTAAGGCATCCAAAATATTAAAGGCCATACGAACATCCCCATTGCTGGAATCGATGATGGCTTCTTTTGCTTCATTGGACACTTCAATTTCAATTTGACTGTCTTCGTGAATAAGTGCTCGATCAATGGCTTTAGCCATAGCTTCCTTATTCAAAGCCTTGAATTCA
The DNA here is from genome assembly GCA_047637795.1 of Erysipelotrichaceae bacterium. Taxonomy (GTDB): domain Bacteria; phylum Bacillota_I; class Bacilli_A; order Erysipelotrichales; family Erysipelotrichaceae; genus UBA2212. The sequence goes on from JBLJAX010000192.1 coordinate 11,014, forward strand.
CAAAGAATACAACGTGAACGAATGGCTGGGTTGATTGCGAAATAAGGATTCATACTGGTCAAGCCAATCATCAAGACGCTGCCATCTTCAACGTATGGTAATAACAAGTCTTGCTTATCCTTATTCAAACGGTGGACTTCATCAACGATCAAGACCAACTGCCCATTGAGTCGAGCAGACGCAAAGATCGCATCCAAGTCCTTTTTGTTTCCTGTGACGGCGTTGAAGGTCTCCAGGGGGAGTTTAAGTTCATTCGCGAGAATGGCTGCGGCCGTGGTTTTTCCACTGCCAGGTGGCCCAAAGAAGATGCAGGAGAGAAGACGACCAGAAGACACGAAGCGCTGAAGTAGGCCTGTGTTGCTGGTTAAATGTTCTTGCCCAAACACATCACTTAAGTGTTTTGGGCGGATACGTACGGCAAGGGGTTTTGAGTTTGTCATCTTACTTTCTATTTTACTATTAATTTGAGGATGATAAAATACAATTGAGGTTTAAGTATGCGTGTCACATGTCAAAGAGTAGAAAAAGCGGTCTGTCGTGTAGAAGGTCTTACTGTAGGGTCGATTGATAAGGGTTTGCTTATCTTTGTGGGCTTTAGTTTGGAAGAAAATGATGAGAAACTAAAATCAATGGCGAAGAAAATCGCCCATGCTCGTTTATTTGAAGATGAGAATGGTAAGATGAACTTAAGTGTCATGGATGTAAAGGGTTCTGTTTTATCCATTTCACAATTCACGCTCTATGGGGATACACGCAAAGGAAATCGTCCATCGTATGATAAGGCCGCCAAAGCAGAGGTGGCTAAAGAATACTATACGCGTTTCAATGCCTATCTCCAAGAATGGATTCCTGTAGAAACAGGTGTATTTCAAGCAGAGATGAAGATTGAAGCCCATAACGATGGGCCTGTTACCTTATGGTACGAGAATTGAGGCACAATGATTAAAATGGATGGTAAAGCGCTATCGCTATCACTTGAAGCGGAATTGAAATTGAATGTCGATGCGTTAAGAGAAAAGAATGCACGGATACCTAAACTGGTGGTTGTTTTGGTAGGGGATAATCCTGCTTCGCAGACCTATGTAAAAAACAAAGCGAAGGCATGTGAACGGGTTGGTTTCTTATCGGAAATCATCGAATTAGATGGTTCTATTTCCCAGGAGATTGTTTTATCGACGATTGATCGTCTCAATCGTGATGAGACGGTGGATGGCATCTTGGTTCAACTGCCTGTCCCAAAACATTTGGATGCGAAAGCCATCGTTCATGCTTTAGATCCGAATAAGGATGTGGATGGACTTCATCCCTTGAATGTTGCGAAGCTGTATGAGAATGAAAAAGGCTTTGTGCCATGCACACCTAAAGGGATCATGCGTCTACTTAAAGAATATCAAATCAATGTCGTAGGAAAACATTGTGTTGTTTTAGGCAGAAGTAATCTTGTGGGACGTCCTGTTGCACAGCTTCTTTTAAATGAAAATGCGACGGTTACCATCTGTCACAGTAAGACCCAAGATCTTTCTGAATTTACAAAACAAGCAGACATCATTGTCGTTGCCATTGGGAGAGCTAACTTCCTTACATCTAAAGATGTCAATCACGCTGAATGCATCATTGATGTGGGCATCAATCGTGTTGATGGTAAATTGGTTGGTGATGTGGCCTATGATGAACTTTTGGATAAAGTCGATGCGATGACACCGGTACCCGGTGGTGTTGGTCCAATGACCATTGGGATGTTGCTGGAGAATACATTAGAAGCGTATACGATGCATGAAGGAGGTAGCCTATGATTGAATACGGATTAAATGATATTGTCGAAATGAAGAAGGAACATCCTTGTCATAAATCGAAATATTGGAAAATCATTCGCATGGGAGCCGATATTAAGATAAAATGTCTAGGGTGTGGCGCAGCTGTCATGTTTGATCGCAGTGATTTTGAAAAGAAACTGAAACGCATGATCGAAAAAGCTGAAGTCACGGAATAAGGAGAAGTATGCCATTAACAGCAGGAATCGTCGGTTTACCCAATGTTGGGAAGTCGACATTATTTAATGCGATTACACATTCGCAAGTAGAAGCAGCGAACTATCCGTTCGCAACCATTCAACCGAATGTCGGTGTCGTAGAAGTCAAAGATAAACGCATCGATCGCTTGACTGAGATTTTTATGCCGAAGAAAACCATCTATACCAGTTTCGAATTTACCGATATTGCTGGATTAGTAAAAGGCGCAAGTCAAGGAGAAGGATTAGGGAATCAGTTTTTAAGTCATATTCGTGAAGTGGACGCAATCGTACACGTCGTACGTTGTTTTGATGATTCAAGCATCACACACGTTGAAGGGACCGTTCAACCTTTGCGTGATATTGAAATCATCAATTTGGAATTGATCTTAGCCGACCAACAATCCATCGAGAATCGCATTTCGAAAGTTGAACGTAAGGCTCGAGCCAAAGATAAAGAAGCCATCTTTGAATTGAGTGTCTTAACGAAAATCAATGATGCCCTCTTAAAAGGTTTGAATGTTCGTGCTTTGGATTTGGATAAAGATGAAAAAGAACTTCTTAAAGGCTTTCACCTATTAAGCGCAAAACCTGTCATCTATGTCGCAAACATGAGCGAAGAAGCGGTCCATCAACCGGAAGAGAACCCATACTTCTTAGAAGTTAAGGCGTTTGCGGAAACTGAGAAGAGTGATGTGATCGCAATCAGTGCCAAGATCGAAGAAGAATTAGCCATGTTGGAAGAAGATGAACGTCAAATGTTTTTAGAGGAATTAGGATATACGGAAAGTGGTTTGGATCAGATTGTTCACCACAGTTATGATCTCTTAGGCTTATGGTCTTATTTCACCTGCGGACCTCAAGAAGTGCGTGCTTGGACGTTCCATAAAGGAATGAAAGCACCGGAATGTGCAGGCATCATCCATACTGATTTCCAGAAGGGTTTTATTAAGGCAGAGTGTTATCATTACGATGATTTGATGCAGTATGGAACTGAACAATCCGTTAAGGATGCTGGTAAATTACGCATTGAAGGAAAAGAATATTTGGTGAAAGATGGAGACATCCTACACTTTAGATTCAATGTTTAGTGGTATAATGGTTTAAACAGGAGGTGACTTTATGAAATTAATCATCGCCGTCGTTTCAAACGATGATAGTCACAGCTTATCCAATGCTTTAACGAAAGAGAATTTTAGCGTAACCAAATTGGCCACGACAGGAGGCTTCTTAAAGATCGGGAATACGACACTTTTAATTGGGACGGAGGATGCCTTGGTTGACAAGTGCATTGAGATCATCTCAGAAGAAAGTAAACAACGTACGGAACTTGTGCCTTCCACAGCCTCGTATGATATCGGCCGATTTGCGACTTTCCCTGTTGAAGTCCAAGTGGGTGGGGCAACCATCTTTGTGTTGGATGTCGAAAAGTTTGTAAAATTCTAAAAGCAAAATTAAAAGCGGATTTCCGCTTTTTAATTTATAGGAAGAGCAGTAGACTGATGGCCATGACCGCCATTCCAGCAACCATACCGTAAATGGAGAGATGATGTTCACCATACTCACGTGCAGAAGGTAAGAGTTCATCAAGGCTAATATAGACCATGATGCCTGCGACACTGGCGAAGATGATGCCAAAGACGGTGTCGTTCAACCAACGGTAAAGAATAAGATAACCTACCAAAGCCCCAACAGGTTCGGATAAACCCGAGAGGAATGAAAGCTTAAAGGCTTTCATTTTACTTCCTGTCGCATAAAAGATAGGAACCGCCACGGCAATGCCTTCAGGGATATTATGAATTGCGATCGCAACTGCAATCGGAATCCCTAACTTTGGATCACTGATGGCAGCGGTGAAAGTGGCTAAACCTTCAGGGAAGTTATGAATCGCAATGGCTAAGGCTGTAAAGACACCCATGCGCATAAGCTTAGCTTTATGTTCTTCACTCTGACCATCCATTTCTTCAACGGTATGGATTTCATGCGGGTTATCGGCTTCAGGAACGAAGTGGTCAATGATCGCGATAATCGCAATGCCTAAAAAGAAACCACCCACGGTTGCCCAAGAGCCTAATTTGAGTCCAAGTTCTCCGACGAGGGCTTCCCGTGCTTTCACAAAGATCTCAATCATAGAGACGTAAATCATGACACCCGCTGAAAAACCAAGGGCTATGGATAAAAAGCGTGTGTTTGTTTTGCTGGTGAAAAAGGCAAGAGCACTTCCGATACCGGTACTCAAACCTGCAA
>JBLJAX010000193.1:0-3236 GCA_047637795.1 Erysipelotrichaceae bacterium
CGCAGGACCCAAATCACCGCTCAATGCCGGAAAATCCTGATTGGTATGATGCTTAATGGAGGAACCTATGATCTTAATCCCTTTTTCTTCAAACCATGACGTCAATTCACGCGGTCTGAAGTAGGGATTGATCACATCGATGTCCGCCAGGACACAAGGCGCATTGCGAAGTGCCCATTGGCAGGCGAACTCACTTTTACCCACCCCATAAGCACCACTGATGATTAAAACCTCACTCATTCGGTATATGGATCGAGTTGATGTTGCGCATCATTTCAATACGACGCTCAGCCATCCGATCCGCGACCAAGTACGTCGGTGTATTCGTCGTCTTCGATTCAACGATGATTTCACGAACGCGATCATAAATTTGATCGATCGCACGCATGGACGCTTCTTTGTTGTAACCGATCTTCTCTTGATAAACATTGATCAAACCACCCGCGTTGATGACATAATCCGGTGCATAAGTCAAACCCATTTCATGAAGTTTTGTACCATGAATTTCACTATCGCTCAACACATTATTGGCAGCCCCTGCAATGATTTTCGCTTTCAAGCGACTCAAGGTATCATCATTGATGACCGCACCCAATGCACAAGGTGAGAAGACATCACAGTCCACATCATAGATTTCTTGTGGCGAAACAACGCTCGCCCCAGTTTTTTCCTGAACACGTTTGACACTTTCTTCATCGATATCCGCAATGGTCAAAATCGCCCCTTCTTCATGGAGAAGATCACACAACGCTGCCCCTACATGTCCAACACCCGAAACGGCAACACAAACACCTTCTAATTTGGAAGTGCCCATAGTTTCCTTTAAACACGCCTTGATGCCTTTATAAACACCATAGGCTGTAAACGGTGAAGGATCACCCGAAGTCGTAGGCAAACCCAAGACATGATCTGTTTCCATACGAACCAAACTCATATCATCCGGTGTCGTCCCAACATCTTCCGCTGTGATGTAACGTCCACCCAAGGACTCGACATAACGACCAAACGCTCTCCAGAACGCTTCACGACGAACAGTATCCTTACGTAATTGCTTCGAGTTTCCAATGATGACGGCTTTGCCACCACCGAGATTCAAGCCTGCACATGCAGCTTTCTTGGTCATCCCACGTGCCAAACGCATGACATCATAAACCGCATCTTCTTCTGTCTCATATTCCCACACACGGGTTCCACCTAAAGCAGGTCCCAAAGTGGTGTTGTGGATACAGATGATTCCTTTTAGTCCAGAATAGCGGTCATGCATGTAAATGACTTGTTCATACCCATACTTCTGCATGTAATCAAATTTATTCATTGTGTTTTTCCTCCAAAAGAAAAGCCGTCCTTAGTTACCCTAAAAAACGACTGTCAGACAGATTGCTTTGCTTGTGATGTGTGACAATCATGAGCATAACGATTCAACGACCTTTCTACTGATACTTAAAGTATATCAAATCTAATAATTATTGAAAGCGTTTTCAGGTGAAATTTTAGTAAAATCCAAGATCTTCTTCTTTCGTAATGAAACGAACCGCCGCACTCGCTAAAGCATAGAGTTCATCTTCTCCTGGATAAACACTGACCTTTTGAATCCATGTGACTTTATCGATGATTCTTTGAACAAAGGCCTGATTGTAGGCAAGTCCACCTGTTATCAAGATCTGATCGACTTTACCTTCCAAGACCGCAGCCATCATACCGACTTCCTTTGTGATCTGATAGATCATCGCATCAATCACCTTTTTCGCATAGGCATCTGTTTCTGCTAATTTCAAGGCATCCATCATGCTGTTGGTGCCTAAGTGCGAAATCAAACCAGATTTACCACCCAACATGCGTTTGATGGCGGGAATGTCTTGCATCTGTTCGACCAAATCCAACACCATGAAATTACTAAGTGCCCCAGCACGTTCTGGTGAGAACGGTCCTTCGCCATCCAAAGCATTGGTGACATCTACGACTTTACCCAAACGATGAGCACCCACGGAAAAACCGCCACCCAAGTGACAGACAATCAAATTAAGCTCATTGACCTGTTTATTGATGGATTTCGCATACTCCAAAGCGATTTGTTTCTGGTTCAAGGCATGAAACAAGGATCGCCGATAAACACCCTTCAAACCTGTGAAGCGCGCCACATCCTGCAATTCATCTGTGATCGGCGCATTGGCAAAAATTGCGGGTTTGTGATAGGTCTTTGCCCACCGACGACCAATGACCATCCCGATGCTCGATGAATGCGCACCATATTTATCCACCATGACTTCTTCGATGATTTCATCCGTAACTTCATAAATGCCACTGGGTAAAGGTTTGACCAAGCCACCCCGAACACAGAAGACATCCATTTCATCCAATGCGTAGTGATGTTCCTTCAACCACATCTCAACGCGTTCTTGTCTGAAATCGACTTGTTCAATGATACGTTTAAAAGGTTTCAGTTCTTCTGCTGAGTGACGTAAGGTAAATTCATCCAGACATTCAAGATTTTCATACACTGCGCCTTTAGAAGATGTGGAACCTAGATTTAGAATGATGATTCTAGCCATGGTGTTGTCCTTTCAATAAATGTGCCAATAGAATGGAATGATACTTATCTTCAGCTTTATCCGCGCGTGATGTCAAAATGATGGGTGCACTTGCCCCCATGACCACGCCGGCTGTCTCGCCATACGCTAAGAAGGTGATGGCCTTAAACAGCACATTACCGGCTTCAATGTTCGGGACAATCAACACATCCGCTTGTCCTGCATTGGGATGCGTGACCCCTTTATGATGGGCTGCTTCTACATCCACCGCATTATCTAGGGCAAAAGGTCCATCAACCTGACAACCCACGATTTCACCACGTTTTGCCATGGCTGAAAGTTCAGCCGCATCGACACTGGATTGCATGCGTGGATTCACTTTCTCCACAGCAGATAAGACGGCTACTTTTGGATCTTCCATTCCTAAAGCATGCGCAACTCCGACACAATTCTCAATGATGGCCTTCTTGACCATCAAATCCGGTGCAATGTTCATCGCCGCATCGGAAATAAGATAAATATGATCACGTTTTGGGACATAGGCCACCGTCACATGCGATAAGACACTTGCTTTACGGATGCCCCATTCTTTATTCAAGACAGCCTTTAAAAAGACACTGGTATCCACCAAGCCTTTCATCAAGAGCTCTGCTTCACCCTTATGCACTGCTTGAACAGCGAATGAACACGCTTCTTCCGCACTTTCAG
>JBLJAX010000194.1:0-2310 GCA_047637795.1 Erysipelotrichaceae bacterium
AGCATTCACATCGAATTGGGATGCGTTATTGAAGGATCCTGGTATTGATGCGATTTATGTCGCAAGCCCCAATGATCTCCATTTTGAACAAAGTGTTGCGATTTTAAGAGCGGGTAAACATGCGATTACAGAAAAACCGTTTGTCAGTAATGTGCATGAATTTGAAGCTTTGATGGCTGTGGTTGAGGAAACGGGGAAGTTTTGTTTCGATGCGATCCTACCGCTTCATCATCCAAACTTGAAGGTCATCAAAGAAGCCTTACCTTCGATCGGTAGAATGAAGATGATGATGTCGAACATGGTTCAATACTCCAGTCGCTACAAAATGGTCTTGAATGGTCAAATCCCCAATATCTTTAGCCCTGAGCACAGTGGGGGTGCTTTGATGGATTTAGGCGTTTATTCCACAAGCATCAGTGTTGCCTTGTTTGGTAAACCAGAATCTTTGACCTATGCTTGTAATAAACTCGATAATGGTATTGATACCTCTGGGACAATGGTTCTAAAATATCCTGGTTTCGTCGTATCGAATACTTTTGGTAAGGATAGCTTTGGCATAAACAACATGACATTTTGTGGTGAGGAAGCTTCGTTGCAGATTCCGCTTCAACCTTCGCGTTTACTGAGTGTTGAACGTGTCACGATGCAGGAACGGGAAGAACTCGGGGTCGCGGACTTACGGGACGGCATGGTGTATGAGTTGCTCGACTTTGCTTCAATCATAAAAGAAAATGATTGGCAGAGGTACCAATCGTTTATGAATATCACTAAGGATGTGATTGCTTGTTTAGATGAAGCACGTCGTCAAAATGGCATCGTGTTTAGAACGGATCGTTGAATCCGTAAAAGCTGAATAATTCATTCAATTCAGGCTCGTTTGTATTAACCTTACCCAGTAGAATCTCTGTATTGAGAAGATACTCTGAGAGCTGATCCATACTTTGAATATCGACAGTTTTAGGCTCAAGTTCGGCGAGTCGTTTGAATAAATGAAGATAAGGACGATTGTGTTCGATCCAATGCAAGGCATCGATTTGCTCGATATCGATCCACATTAATTTTTGATAGATGATGGCTTGGGGTTCTTCGTGAAGTTCAACCTTGAACCAATGAAGCCGAAATTCACCATGCGCATTGGATACATTAGTGTACGTATAGTAATAAGCATCAAAGTGGGCCAATCCACACTCTTCATAAAGTTCACGTCGAAGGGCTGCGAAGATGGATTCGTTTGGTTCAACTTTACCACCTGGACATTCGATGTAGCCTTTGAAAGGCTCACTCAAACGCTCGGCAACGCAGAGTTGGTGATCACGATAGATTAGGGCGATGGCCACATGTTTCATGCTTAAAGTATAACAGGATAGGAGATCACAATGAAAGTCGCAATCCTTTACGATTTTGATAAGACGTTGTCTGGCAAAGACATGCAGGAATTTGGTTTTTTTGATGATATTGGGGTCACGAACGCCAATGATTTTTGGTCTGTCGTAAAGAATAATGCGGAAGCGGAAGAAATGGATCATATCTTGGCTTATCTTCGAGAAATGATTGTTCATACCCAAAAACTAGGCATCAAGTTGTCAAAGGATTTCCTTGGCAAGTATGGGTCAAAAATTGAGCTTTATCCAGGCGTTCTAACTTGGTTTGAACACATCAATCAAGTTGCTTTGGATCTTGGAATCGAGCTCGAGCATTATATTATTTCTTCAGGCTTGAAGGAAATTATTGAACATACACCCATTGCTCAGTACTTCAAAAAAATCTATGCCTGTGAATTTCTCTATGATGAAAATGGACAGGCGATTTGGCCGAAGTTATCGGTGAACTATACGATCAAGACACAGTTCTTGTATCGCATCAATAAAGGGATATTGGATATCAATAATGATGAGGATCTCAATCGTTACCAAAAAGAAGAAGACAGGGATATTCCCTTCAGTCATATGATTTACATTGGGGATGGTTTCACCGATGTGCCCAGCATGAAGTTGGTGAAGATGAATGGAGGTCATGCCTTGGCGGTTTATCCTTATGGGAATAAACAAACGCTTCAAAGTACGACCTTATTAAGCGACAAACGTGTCGACTTCGTAGCGGAGGCGGATTATCGTCCAGGCCAAGAAGTGGATACCATCATCCAAGCGATCTTCAACTCACTCCTTGCTAAAAAAGCCTTGGATGGTCTGCGACCATGACCCAAGTTAAAAGCAATGCGGAGCGCTTCTTGATTGCGTTCACGACCTTAGAGAATGAAATGAACCGACGCATCAAATCCGATCGCTATGTATCGTATTCGGAATTGGTACG
>JBLJAX010000195.1:0-4197 GCA_047637795.1 Erysipelotrichaceae bacterium
AACCAAAACATACGTTTTGGTTATTTCGTCAGAAATGAGCGCACCTTTACAAAAGCCGCAACAGCCTTGTCCAATTGTTCAGCTGTATGCATCGCAGTGACCATGACGCGTACCCTTGCCAAACCCTTAGGAACAGTAGGGAAAATGATGGGTGAAACAAAGACACCTTCTTCAAGCAAATGCTTAGAAAATGAGACCGTCAATGCTTCGTCTTTAAAGAACACAGGCGTTATCGGTGTTTCAGAATGTCCGATGTCAAACCCAGCTTCCTTCATTTTAGCTTTAAAATAATCGCCATTGCGCCATACCGCCGTCGTCGCTTCGTCACTTTCATTTAAAAGTTTAACCGCTTCGATCAAAGCACCCGCAACAGCTGGAGGTAGATTGGTAGAGAACAATAAAGGTCGTGCACGATGCGACAACCATTCTTTCATCACCTTACGACCAGCCACATAGCCCCCAACAACCCCAAAGGCTTTTGAAAGCGTGCCAATTGTGAAATCAATTCGTCCGTGAAGATTGAAGTGATCGACGGTTCCACGTCCATTCTCACCCAAAACACCCGATCCATGCGCATCATCCACATAGGTAAGACAATTGAACTCCTCAGCCAAAGCAACGATTTCAGGTAGTTTAGCCAAATCCCCATCCATGGAGAACACACCATCGGTAATGATCAAAACTTGCTTATACTTATCTCGTTTTTCTTCTAAGACACGCTTGAGATCGAGCATATCCGAATGCTTAAAGACTGCCTTATCTGCTCGTGATAAACGTACGCCATCAATGATGGAGGCGTGATTCAGTTCATCCGAGACAATTAAATCTCCTGCTTGAGTGATCGCTTGTATGACACCCGCGTTACAGTTGTATCCCGATTGGAAAACCATGACGGCTTCTTCTTTTTTAAACTTAGCCAAGACATCTTCCAATTCTTCATGAATCGACATGTTTCCGACAATGGTCTTGACCGCACCCGCACCCACGCCATAATCTTCAATTGCATTGATGGCCGCAGCTTTCAAGCGTGGATGATTCGCAAACCCAAGATAATTATTTGAACTCAAATTAATGACCTTATGACCATTCAAAATGATTTCCGCATCATTCGGCGTCTCAACAATCGGAAGTTTACGATAGACCCCTTGTTGTTTCAGCTCATCCAGTTGATCTTCTAGAAATTTCAAATCATGGATACTCATTTGCTTTCCTCCTGATTGAACATCAATACGATTTTCCCGCATTGGCCACTTTCCATGAGTGAAAAGGCTTCTTCATATTGCGTATAAGGTAAGACATGGGTCACCAATTCTTTTAAATGTAGCTTCCCGCTTTCAATCAAACCCTTAACTTGGTACCAAGTATCATACATTCTACGTCCTGTAATCCCATGAATCTGAATTCCCTTGAAGACGATGTGTTTCGCCACATCAATCTCAACAGATTTCGTTGGCACACCCAGAATGGAAACTCTTCCACCCAGTTTCACAAACTCTAACGATTGGGTCAATGCTTTCGCATTGCCCGACATTTCACAGACCACATCAACCCCAAGACCATCCGTCAATTCTAAGATGCGTTGAACGACATCTTCTCTTAGACTATGAATCGATGCATCCGCACCGATTGAAAGTGCAAGCTCCAAACGATAATCATTGATATCAATCGCATAAACAGCACGTGCCCCTGCGGCTTTTGCCACATCCACCGCCAACATACCAATGGGTCCTACCCCAACAATCGCGACACTCTTACCCACGACTGGACCAGAAAGGACGGTGTGTACCGCATTGCCTAAAGGCTCCTGAATTGAGCTGTATTCAAAAGGGACACTTTTATCATTGACCCAAGCATTATCAGCGGGTACCGCGATGTATTCCGCAAAAGCGCCATCGCGATCGACGCCCAACACTTGTGTATTGACACAAATATGACCTTGGCCCGTACGACAGAATTCACACTCATTACAAATGATATGCGTTTCGCAGGACACATGATCCCCTAATTTAATCCGTTTGACACGTGACCCGACTTTTACAACGACGCCTGCCAGCTCATGACCCATGGTTTGAGGCAAATTCTTGATACGATTGGCAGCCCAGGCATCCCAGGTATAGATATGGACATCCGTACCACATATGGATGCGGCTTTGACTTGAATCAAAATCTCATGATCCTCAATCGTAGGGATCGGTTTATGCACCAATTCCATCCCTCTTCCAGGCTTCATTTTACTTAAACTGATCATTGTTTCTTGCATATCGCACTCCTATTGGCTTTCCTTAAAGCCAAGTTCAAATAATATCGTTTCACATTTTTGAATGAAACTATCTTCACTGAACCAACTAAAATCAAAGAATATTCCTTGTCCACCACCCGAACCCACACAACTCACCTTGCACATTCCATTGTGCTCACTGATCAATAGACTCAAACTAACGCGGCTATTGGCTCGACTATAATATTGGTCGTAAACCAAGAAGTATACTTTCTTGTCATATAGATTTCTAATTTCATCATGAACCAATTTGATGGAAATTGCACTCGCCAATAATTCTTTCTTAAGCTTCTGATATACGACTTCTTCATTCAAATTTCCAATGTAGATACGATTAGCCATAAGCCTCCTCTAGATCGATTGTAATGAACTCCATATTCAATAAATCAATGCTTAACAAACGACTTTTTAAACTTCCCTCTTTATGCAATAAATACTTACACGTTTCCGCGACTTGAAGCGATGCGATACATGACGCTGTAAAGACAGGATTTCCTAAGTCTTTTTCAATACCCTTTTCACGGTCATTTTGATACAGGTGCTCATACACCTTTGACTTTGGCTCAATAAACAAAACCTGTCCAAACCAAGAACCGATCGAACCATGCACACAAGGTATGTTAAGTGAATGACATGCGTTAAAAAGAATTCTTCGACTCTTGACGGTATCCAAAGCATCAATCACGATATCCGCTCCACGGATGAGTTCAACGGCATTATCTTCATCCAAACGTTTATTTATCATACGATACGTGCTATCTGAATTAACGAGTTGTAGACGCGTTTGAGCCGCTAGGGTCTTATCGATTCCTAAAGTAGTTTCTGTCGCGAACAATTGTCGATTCAAATTGCTCTCTTCAACACAATCATGGTCGATTAGAATCAAGGTTCCAACGCCCAAACGAGCACAATACTCACTTGCCCAACCTCCAAGTCCACCCAAACCAACAATGGCAACGCTAGACGCTTTTAAAACAGCTTGTTCGTCCAAACTGATCGTACTTTGATTTCTAAGATATCGTTGTTCAAACATTGCCATTTTCTACGACTTGGATGCCAATGCAATCCAAACCGGTATGCGATGAGATGACAGGTGCGATATGATGGATCGATATTTGAGTTTCTTGAACACCACGGCTCAATAAAAGAGCTTTTGCTTCCAAAATACGTGTCAAGGCATCACTATGAATGAGATACACATGAACATTATCATTCAATTTGTTTGTAAGAGCATCCAAAACATATTCAAGTGCTTTACGCTCTGTTCTAACTTTCGCAAGAACATCAATTCGTCCTTGACTGCTTTTGTTCAACTGTAGAACAGGTTTGATCTTAAACATATTGGCTAAAGACGCTGCCAACGGAGTCAAACGCCCCCCCTGTTTCAAATAGTCCAAATCATTGGGAAGAATCAACGTATCCGCTTGGTCCGCAATCGCTTGAAGTCGCTCAACAATTTCTAAAGCTGAAAAATCATTGTCCATCAATCGTTTCGCAACATTCACCAAATGCGTCTGTAACATACAGGTGCTGTGTGTCTCAATGATGTGACAATTGATTTCATGTTCACTCGCCGCTAAGCGAATCGATTGATATGTGCTGGAAAGACCCGAAGATAAAGGAAGCGCTATGATTTCTTCACATCCATCTTCCTTGATTTTTACAATGACATCCTCGATGTGTTTAAACAAAGGCGTCGATGTTTTAGGAACCTTTTTATCTTTTAAAGCCTGTAGGATATCCTCAACTTGAATCTCCACACCATCTTGGTAACTTTGATCATCAAGATGCACCATCAAAGGCACAAGATAAATACCAAGCCCTTGCGTATCTTCTAAATTCAAACCCGAACCTGAGTCCGTTAATATTGCGATTTTCGACATAAATACCTCTTTATTCAGTGATCATTATATCATAGT
>JBLJAX010000196.1:0-3428 GCA_047637795.1 Erysipelotrichaceae bacterium
TCATCCAAAGTGATCTGCTGTGGATGACTTACAAGGGTGTAATCATTGTTTAGGTAATCTTTGTATATCTTTAAGATCTTAGGTCTAAAGGTGCGTGCCGCGAATTCAAGCTTTGGACTTGCGTCTTGGACTGGAACGACAGTAGCGGTGTTCACTTTGATGAAGCGGGCTTGATGTGCGTAGGCCCAATTTGAAACCAAGGCTTGAACAGCCAAGATGGGTCTTAACACATGGGCTTCTGTAATGATGTGCTGGATATCAAACGTTTGATTTAGTATTTCAAGATGATCGATGATGTTTCCAACTCTAAAGAAGAGGGGGATATTGAGTTTCGCGCATTTATCACTCATTTCAGCCAGACCTTTAAGCAAGAAGTCCATATTCCTTCGATTCGCATGGGGAAACTTCGGATAATAGTTAAAAAGAACAATCAATTGCGCATTTTGGTTTAGCGCGATTTGTTGGGCTTGGTAAAAAGCTTGATTATCATGGGTTCTAAGGGCACGTGAGACCCAGTAGAGGACGGTAGCGTGTTTCATGTCTTCATTATAACAAAGTCTGCTTTACTTGCTTAAAGGATTAAATTAAAATGATGGAAAGAGGTTGGCTATGGATAAGAAACATTATGATCAATTATTTGAAGCGATATTGAGTTTGGAAACCAAAGCGGATTGTGCTGCCTTCTTTGAAGATCTCTGTACGATCAAAGAACTAAATGACATGCATGATCGTTTGGCGGTTGCCCAACGTCTGTTAGCGGGGGAGACCTATGAAAACATCGTTAAAGAAACAAAGATGAGCAGTGCGACCATCTCACGTGTCAATCGCTGCATCCAGTACGGATCGGGTGGTTATAAACGCATCATCAAGCGCTTAAAATAAATTTTTTTAAAAAATATACTTTAACACTTTACAACGATAAAGTAATGAAGTATTATAAGTTCATGTCTCAAGGAGCAAGGAAATGAAAAAATTAATACTCTTCATCGCAGTGATGATGTTGGTGGCTTGTACGCAAGCACCTGTAGAAGGAGATTTGAGTTTGAAGACCATTGAAGACAATGGCAAAATGATCGTTGGATTTACTGAATACCCACCAATGGGATTCAAAGAAAACGGTGAAATCACGGGTTTCGATATCGACATTGCTAAAGAAGTCGCAGAGCGCTTAGGTGTCGAAGCGGAGTTCGTATACATTGATTGGGATGCGAAAGTCTTGGAGCTCAATGGTAAGAACATTGATATGATCTGGAATGGTTTGACCATCACAGCCGATCGTGAAAAAGAAATCTTATTCTCGAAGCCTTATTTCGATAATCGCATCGTCATTATTAGTTTGAATGGTTCTGGAATTGATCAAATCGCTGATTTGAGCGATATGAAAGTTGGCGTTGAATTACAAAGTTCAGGTCAAGCTGCAGTCGAAGGCAATGATGTCTTTGTGGCCATTGATGAGTTGGTTAAATATACGACAATCACCGAAGCAATCTTAGATCTTAAAGCCGGTGGTATCGATGCGATCGTAGCGGATGAAATCTTCGCACGTTACGCGGTTTCCAAAGAAGCAGATCAGTATCAAGTCGCTTCAGAGGTCTTCAATTCTGAAAACTATGGCATTGGCTTTAGATTGGAAGATGTCGCACTTCGCGATAAAGTTGATGCGATCATTGATGAAATGGCTGCAGATGGGACTGCGGCAGAAATCTCGATGAAGTGGTTTGGCGAAGATTTGTTGAAACGATGACGTATTGGATAGAGATCCTTCCACCGATTGTGGAAGGATTTAAAATTTCACTCTTTGTCTATGCAGTGACGATGGTGTTTGCCTTACCCATTGGCATGGGCTTTGGATTACTTGCGGACATCGTCAAACCCTCCCGGAAATTCATAGCCATCTTCACCTGGATCATTCGTGGAACACCGTTGTTGTTGCAGCTGTACATCACGATGTATGCGATTCCTTTGATCATTCCGATGCGAATGAATCGTTTATTTGCAGGGTCGATCACATTTATTGTTAATTATGCCGCTTACTTTACGGAAATATTCAGAAGTGGTTTAGCCATCATCCCCTTAGGACAATGGCAAGCAGGCGAAGTCTTGGGTCTAAAGAAAAGCGAGATCATCTGGCACATCATTCTTCCCCAAATGTTTCGGAATACCTTATTGCCCCTCATCAATGAAGCCATTACCTTAGTTAAGGATACATCCTTACTGGCGGCGATTGCGATTGGAGAAATGTTACGAAATGCAAAAGAGTTGGTCACCAAGGACTTTAAAATCGATGCCTTGGTGATTGCAGGTTTATTCTATTTGATGTTTAGTTTGGTCGTTGTGCAAATCAGTAAACGACTTGAACAGAAATTATTGAGGCAACGTTGATGATTGAGGTAAAACAATTAAGTTATGCATATGCCAAGGACTTGGTTTTAAGAGATGTCAGCTTCAACATTCAAGCCAATGAGATCGTTGGAATTCTTGGTTTGAGTGGAAGTGGTAAGACGACCCTGTTAAAGATCTTGAGCGGTTTGCTTAAGCCTAAACAAGG
Source organism: Erysipelotrichaceae bacterium (assembly GCA_047637795.1). GTDB lineage: Bacteria > Bacillota_I > Bacilli_A > Erysipelotrichales > Erysipelotrichaceae > UBA2212. The sequence continues at coordinate 2,549 of JBLJAX010000196.1, forward strand.
CTCTTATCTTGTGGAAGGGCAATCCGCTTATCTTAAGGGGAAGCGCAATCCTGTGTTAAGCCAAGAATTGGGTGTTGTCTTTCAAGAATATCAACTTTTCATGCATTTATCGGTCATCGATAATTTGATTCTACCGTATCGCTTACGCTTCAATGTGAGCAAGAAAGAAGCCAAGGTCAAAGCCTTGGAACTCCTTGAACAGTTTGGATTACTTCAACAAAAAGATCAGTTCCCGAATGAGTGTTCAGGTGGTCAGCAACAACGCATTGCGATCGCACGTGCTTTGATTCTCAATCCACGTGTTCTCTTGATTGATGAACCTACGGCTGCTTTGGATTCTGAGAACACACAGAATGTTGCGAATCTGCTGAAGTCGCTCAATAAAAAAGGACTGACCGTGATTGTGATAACGCACGATCTGCCCTTTGCTCAGTCTTTATGTCAACGTGTGATTGAACTCAATCAAGGAAATTTGATCAAGGATATGGATGCGAAGGATTATTTTAAAGCTTGATACGCCTTTAAAGCATTGAATTGAGCATATTGGATGCGCAGGAGCGCATCTATTTTTTTGCCTTCATCATCGATGAGGATCGTTGAGCCTTCATGATACGTCGATTTGAAATGCGTCGCATGCGGGAACTGTTCCTGATTGCCCCAAAGATACGGAGTTGGAAGATATCCAAAGGCAAAGATGTCGTAAAGGCCTTGCGCAGTATAAGGTTCATGGATCGTTTGATCGATTGAATCTAAAATAACTTGTGCTTCCTTTACGAAATGATTCGTCTTAGCTTGAATCTCGGTCTCATAACGTAAGGGATCAATTTGATGACTCGCTTTCATTTGACGATATTTTTGGATTGCCGCATGTGTGATCTGT
>JBLJAX010000197.1:0-4194 GCA_047637795.1 Erysipelotrichaceae bacterium
TGATTCTGATCATCCAAATGATCCAATAATCCATACAATTCAAACTTCTTAATCGTTGTATTGTTTACTTGGGTTCGAGCCATGACATCTTCCTTCGAAATAAAGGGGCGTGATTCACGTGCCTCAACAATTGATTTCGCAACGTTCTCACCCAAACCATCCACGATTGTGAAAGGTGGAATCAAGGCTTTTGGATCCTTAGGATCAATCGAGAATTCATTGGCAAGGGATGCATTCAATTTGAGATGACTGAAATGATAACCACGTGACAACATCTCATAGGCGACTTCTAAACTTCCCAACAACTCGGCCTCTTTGTGAGAGACTGTATTCTTGAGTCGATTGTCATTCAAACGACGTTGAATATCTTTTAAACGCTCAAGAATCTTACCTTCACCTAAGATATAGGTTTCATATTCATGGGAAGTAGCTCTTAAGCTGAAATAACTCGCATAATAAGCCAAGGGATAATTGACTTTAAACCACGCAACACGAACAGCCATCAATACATAAGCAACCGCATGCGCTTTTGGAAACATGTACTTGATCTTCAAACACGATTGAATGTACCATTCGGGTACCGCATGTTGAGCCATGAGTGCTTTCCACTCGTCTTTTAAACCACGTCCCTTACGAACGGATTCCATGATATCAAATGCCGATTTAGCGGGTAAGCCTTTATGAATCAAGTAAACCATGATGTCATCACGACAACCGATGACGTCACTAAAAGGATAACCTTCATCAATCAGATTCTTTGCATTGTTCAACCAAACATCTGTCCCATGGGATAAACCTGAGACACGGACCAAGCCAGAGAAGTTCTGAGGATGTGTCATCTCAAGAATCTGACGAACAAAACCTGTCCCAAACTCTGGTAATCCAACCGCACCTGTTTTTTCATTGTAATGAGGATTGGTGATCTTAAGTGCTTCAATGGAATTGAAAACTGAAATCGCATCTTTATCATTCATGCGAATCGTACGTACATCGACATTGGTCAAACGTTGCAACATCTTCATGGCCGTTGGATCCACATGCCCTAAGATGTCCAACTTCAAGACATTGTCATGAATATCAGCAAATTCAAAGTGTGTGGTCAACCATTCCGATTGTGCTTTATTCGCAGGATATTGCACCGGTGTGAAATCATGGACATCGTTATCTTGCGGAATGACGATGATGCCTCCAGGATGTTGGCCAGATGTACGTTTGACACCTTCACAACCCGACGCCATGTAATTCATCATCGCTTGACGCAAACTGCCTTCCAAACCCATCTCTTCCAAATAGCCTTTGACATAACCAAATGCAGTCCGCTGGGCTACCGTCGAGATTGTTCCTGCTCGATAGACATGATCTTCACCAAAGAGAACTTTCGTATATGCATGTGCCTTATCTTGATAATCACCTGAAAAGTTCAAATCAATATCCGGAACCTTATCTCCTTCAAAACCTAAGAAGGTTTCAAATGGAATATCGTGTCCATCCATATGCATATCCGCTCCACAATCAGGACACTTCTTATCAGGCAGATCATAACCACTATCCACACTGCCATCCAATACAAATTCACTGTGGTGGCATTGCATACAAACATAATGTGGTGCCAATGGATTGACTTCAGTGATGTTCGCTAAGGTCGCAACCAACGAAGATCCAACCGAACCACGTGAACCCACTAAATAACCATCTTCGATCGATTTTTTGACCAATAGATGCGCAATGTAATAAATAACTCCAAAACCATGGGTGATGATGGAATGCAATTCCTTTTCGATTCGATCCACAACGATATCAGGAAGCTTTTCACCGTAAATCGCATTGGCGTTCACATAGACAAGCGCACGTAATTTTTCATCCGCACCCTCAATGCTTGGTGTATAGAGATCTTTTTTAATCGCATAGACGGTTTCAATTTGATTAGCAATGAAACGCGGATTAAGCACAACCAAACGATAGGCTAAATCTGCACCTAAATAAGCAAAAGCTTCAAGCATCTCATCGGTTGTCCTAAAGTGTTGGTCAGGTGCGATACTGGACTTACGACGGACTTCATTATAGATATACAAAGGATGGCGTCCCGCCCCAACGCCTTTAGCTTGGATATAGACATCTCTGAACTTCTTGTCCATAGGATTGAGATAATGCGCATCGCCACTCGCAATGACGGGCTTTTGAAGTTTGATTGAAGCTTGGATCAAACGTGTCAATATCGCCTTTAATCGATCCATATCCGGTACACTGCCATTCTCTACAAGTGGACGATAGTTCTCTAATGGTTGAATTTCGATATAATCATAGAACTTAATCGCTTCAATCAACTCATCATCAGAACGATTCGCAGCCAATTCAAAAAGCTCACCATTAAAACAAGAACTTCCAAGCAGCACATCCTTACGCAAGCGCATGATGTCAGCCCGTGTGATCCGTGGCTCACTCATACCATCGTTCTCCGCTCGATTCGCACTTGAGTTCGTTAAGCGATCAGTATGCGCAATTGTGACCAATTCAAAGATGGCTTTCAGTCCGATTTGGTTCTTAGCCAATAAATTGACATGATTCTTCATATTCTTTTGAAAAGCAAGACTTTGGTCCAGTTGATTGAGTTGATCAACTGTTTTCAATCCAAAACATACGTCATGGACTAACATCTTCTGATAGACCTGTAATAGGACTTCCGTATCATAATCCGCACGATGAGCTCCAGAATCATCGTATGGAATCTTGAAATGCTTAGCAATCACACCAAGTCGATAGTACTTCTTATCTTTTAACAAAGCTTTGGCAAGATCTAAGGTGTCGATGACCGTATTCGTCAAAGCAGGCTTACTTAAACGCATCAAAGCCGCATTTAAAAAGCCGATATCGAACTTAGCGTTATGCGCTAGTACGACCCCATCTCCTATGAAATTCAACAAGGTATCAATGACTTCATGAATCTCTTGTGCGGCATCCACATCACTTTGTTTGATGTGTGTCTTCTCGATGATGAATGAACTCAACTTACGTTTTGGATTTACAAACATTTGAATACGATCCACAATCATTCCAGCCTGAACCTTGATGGCCGCAAACTCGATGATCATATCAAAATGTGACGAAAGACCGGTTGTCTCTAAATCCAAGACGACATACGTCGTATCATGGAGATTTTGACCCTTGGGATTTTGAACAATTGAGTATTCTGCCTCAACCATGTTCATTTCCAAACCATAAATCATCTTGAAGTTACGATTGGGATTCTTTTTATTCAATGCTTCAACGGCTTTTTGAGCTTTAGGATAAGCTTGAACGGAATTGTGATCTGTAATCGCAATGGCCTCATGACCCCAATCATAAGCTTGTTGGATGTAGGCTTCAATGGTTGAGACCCCATCCATTTCAGACATGTTGGTATGTAGATGCAGTTCAATCCGCTTATCACTGGCCTCATCTAAACGCTTCATCCAATCTTGAATAATGCGAATATCACGGACTTGGATTTGAATATCCTTGTTGAAGTTATCATAGACGATATCTCCGAAGATTTCCAAACAGTCCTCCTTCTTCAATAAACCAAATTTCTCGATTTCATCTTTATTGTCTAAAAATTGGCTGAATGATAAAGCATCTTCTTCATCATGCAAGAAGACAGTTTGTCTTAGGGTTGTATTATTTTTGATCCACTGACTTTCAATATTAAAGATCTTGCCTTGAATCTTGACGCCTTTCATCCCTAAAACACAGTCTTTAAGCGGAACCAAGAGACTGTCTTCTTTCTTGATACGTTTCGATTTGATTGGACTCTTATTGAACTCGGGTTCTTCTTGTATGATCACAGGTACCGATTCAATCTCAATGGATTGTGAAGCAACACGTTGCTTGAACATGTAATCAATCCCATATACTTTCAATGCATTTGCGAGTTCAGATAGTTGCTGATCCATCTGAAAGGTATCGACATTGGATTCAATCATGAAATACAGTACATTTTGTTCAAAAGTATACAGACGATTTGCTTGCAAAAGGCTCCAATGATGTTCGTCAATACAATGATTGACATAACGCTTAAGATCCTTCTGCGTTAGATCGTTGTCTTCAACACTCAACTTTAAGGAGGTCTTAACTCCAAATATCTTCTCGAGTTCTTGTATGAATTTTTGATAAAGATCAAACGTTAAATTCTGCTTTAACTTCAATTCCAAAACAACA
>JBLJAX010000198.1:0-4356 GCA_047637795.1 Erysipelotrichaceae bacterium
AGCTGACAGGTGTTTCCCAACAAGCGATTTCACGGTTGGAAAAAGAAAAGCATCTCCCGAATTTGGATACTTTAATCAAAATCGTTGATGGACTTGGGATGAAACTCACCATCACAGAAAGATGATGTAGACAATTTAAAAGCAAGCTAAACTTATGATGTTCGAATTAGGAGAGCGAGCGATTCGACAAGTAGTTCGCAATCATTCCTCTATCTTTCCACACGTTTCATTCCAATTGAACTTTGTTATTTCTCTGTGCAGAAAAGGATGATGATCACCCTGCGTAATTTATATGATTCAATCAATGTTAAATAAAAAGCATACTGTTTTGATTTAACGCGAGCGATATTTGATACAATAATCATGAGGTATTGATATGCGCATCCTACAAACATCATTGTTGACTCAAAAGGTCAAAGAACTCTTTATTGAAGCCAATGTGGACATTGGTCCATCTTTGGTTGATCGCTTACGTTCTGCCATGGAAGCAGAAGCATCGCCCATCGGTAAGAATGTACTCGCTAAGATCATTGCGAACGATGAGTATGCGAAGCGTGAGAAGATCGCCATCTGTCAAGACACAGGGGTTTCCGTTGTATTTATCGATATCGGTCAAGATGTCCATTTTGTTGGGGGCGACTTCAATGAAGCCATTCATGAGGGAGTGCGTCAGGCATATAAAGAGGGGTATTTAAGAAAGTCGGTTGTGTCCGATCCTTTGTTTGATCGCAAGAACACACAGGACAATACACCTGCGATTATTCATGTACGTATCATTCCAGGGGATGAAGTGCTTATCAAAGTCATGCCCAAAGGTTTTGGCAGTGAAAACATGAGTACACTCAAACTCTTTGCCCCTTCAGTTGGAATTGAAGGTGTGAAACGCTTCATCATTGAAACCATAGAGAAAGCAGGTCCGAATGCCTGTCCTCCAATGATTGTTGGGGTTGGAATTGGAGGAACGTTTGAACAAGCGGCTTTGATTGCCAAGCGTGCTGTCTTGCGTGGGCCGGATCATCCGAATCTGGATTCCCGTTATTTTGAATTGGAGAAAGAACTTCTTGATCAAGCCAATCGTCTAGGGATTGGACCCGCAGGCATGGGAGGGAGCACAACTGTTTTAGCCATAAACATTGAACATCATCCAACGCATATCGCATCGATTCCGGTCGCAATCAATATCAGTTGTCATGCGTCGCGGCATGCGGAAGGTGTTCTCTAATGGAAAAGAAAATACAATTACCACTGGATGAAGAAACGATTCTAAGTTTACATGCAGGCGATACGGTACTATTATCGGGAACATTAATCACAGGTCGGGATGCGGCCCATCAGCGCTTGATTCAGACAATTGATAAGGGTGAGGCTTTGCCTATTGAACTCTCGGGTGAGGTCATCTATTATGTTGGACCTGCACCGGCAAGTCCCAATCATTCTGTTGGCTCAGCAGGACCGACTTCTAGTTATCGAATGGATCCGTTCACACCGACGTTATTGGATGCAGGTTTAAAAGGCATTATCGGTAAAGGGGATCGTAGTCAAAGTGTCATCGATGCTTTGGTCCGCAATAAGGCTGTCTATTTTGCGGCAATCGGTGGTTTAGGAGCGTTGATCGCTCAAACCATTACTAAAAGTGAAGTCTTAGCGTATGCGGATTTAGGTACAGAGGCTATACATCGTTTTTGGATTGAAGATTTTCCTGTTGTCGTAGCTATTGATGCTTATGGAGACAACCTTTACCAAATCGAACAAGCCAAGTATCGTAAGGAGTAAAATGTCCGATATCTATCAAAAAGCGCTTGAAGCGCATGCCTTATGGAAAGGTAAGTTACGCATTGAAATCAATGCGCCCGTTAGTAATCGTGAAGAACTCAGTTTAGCGTATACACCGGGGGTCGCAGAACCCTGTCGTGCAATTCAAAAGAATCCTGAGAAAGTTTACGATTATACTTGGGTTGGCAATACGGTTGCGGTCATCACCGATGGGACGGCAGTTTTAGGTTTAGGTGATATTGGACCCAAGGCAAGTCTTCCCGTTATGGAAGGTAAATGTGCCTTGTTTAAGGCGTTTGCAGGAATTGATGCGATTCCCATTGCTTTGGATACAAAAGATCCCGATGAACTCATCCAAATCATTAAAGCCTTAGCTCCTAGTTTCGGAGGCATCAATCTTGAAGATATTTCCGCACCTCGTTGTGTTCAGATTGAACGTGCATTGAAAGAACAATTGGATATCCCGGTCTTTCATGATGATCAACATGGGACAGCCATCGTTGTGTCCGCCGCATTGATCAATGCGTTGAAGTTAGTGAATAAAGAGATGGCTTCGATCAAGCTCGTTGTGAGTGGAGCGGGAGCTGCAGGCAGTGCGATTCTGTTCATGCTTAGAAATTTGGGTGTAAAGAACATCGTCGCATTCCGTAAAGAAGGCATTATCTTAAAGGATGATAAACATGACTTCTTAACGAAAGAGCTCGCGGAATTCACCAATCCTGAACAAGTAGACATGAGCTTAGCGGAAGCTTTGGTTGGGGCGGATGTCTTTATCGGTGTTTCAGCACCACGCCTACTCAATTCAGACATGGTGAAGTCGATGAATAAAGATGCGATCATCTTTGCCTTGGCCAATCCTGAGCCTGAAATTGACTATCGCATCGCAAAAGAAGCGGGTGCTCGCGTTGTGGCAACGGGACGCTCAGATTATCCCAATCAAATAAACAATGTGCTTGTTTTCCCAGGGATCTTTAGAGGTGCCTTACGGAGTCGAGCTAAACAGATAACGGAGTCGATGAAAATCAGTGCAGCAGTAGCCATCGCTTCATTAATCTCATTCGATGAATTATCCGATGAATACATCATCCCATCGGTATTCGATGCGCGTGTGGCGGAAGCTGTATCGAAAGCGGTTGAAGAAGAGTCTCTGAAAGCGCTTTAATTTATTTACATAATAGTGTAGACTAGAACTATAGAACCACTTATCCATGCCAAGCGAATGTCTTCATCTATTAAAAAAGCAATGATGTACAATAAGATGTCCTTTTAGGGCATCTTTTTTAAAGGAGTCCAATGTCACTGAATATCGATCAATTTCGTTATGCCACTTACTTTGCCCCAAGAGGTAAAAAACGGATGCAAAGCTTGGGAAACCAAGTCAGTCAACGTTATCTTTTACCAACCGATAAACTCATCGGTGTGATTGGGGATGCGGGGAGTGGGAAATCTTTGTTTATCAAAGGGATGTTTCCAGGATTGGAGTTGACCAATGATGACGATGGCATCAACACGCGTCCGTGCCCTTTGATGCGGGATTATGGGCGTTCACGTTTTACAGCGCATTCGTATCATTTGGATGCGCGCTTTGAATTGGCATTTCATCAAGTCTATGAACTGGTGGAAGCCATTCAAGCGGCTTTGAAAGACAACTCACGCGTCATCGTTGAACACTTTGATGCCTTGTATGATAATTTGCATCAAAACGCAAATCTCTTGATTGGTATTGGTGAAGAGATCATCATCGTACGACCGACCTTGTTTGGACCTGAACCGGGTGAATTGAAGAATGTGGTCTTTCGTACCATTCAGTATCGGAGAATGGCGCATACGGCAGAAGACTGTTTGGTCCATGTATTGGAAGAAGAATATCACATCAAAATCGATGTGCATGGGGATGTCAAACATGGGTTCATTTTAGGCTTCACGAAAAAACCACGTGTATCCATTAGACAATTAGAGAAGAAAGTACGTGCATTGCTTGATCAGCACTTACCTGTAACCTATCGTGATTTTGAGCACATCCAAATCGGACCCAACATCACGCAACACTGTACGGGACCCCGAACACATGTGAAGAATACCGATCAAGTTGAACATTTTAGAATTCTAGACCAATGGATCTATGATGAGAATCTAAAGGTTTATCAGTTGATTGGATTGGTCTCTAAAGAAGTTGTGCATGATATTCATAAAATCAATCAATATGCGGAATAAGGAGCAAATATGGAAACAGTTGTCATTGGAGTCATAGGGGCAGATGTGCATGCGGTAGGCAATCGCATCATTGAATATGCATTGAAACAAGAAGGCTTCAATGTCGTCAATCTGGGGGTCATGGTCAGCCAACAAGAATTTTTGGATGCGGTCATTGAGACCAACGCCAAAGCGGTTATTGTATCGAGTCTCTATGGACATGGGGAATTGGATTGTCGAGGGATGGGGGATCGTTTCATAGAAGCAGGCTATGGACATGTCTTATTGTTCATTGGTGGTAATCTTGTCATCGGTAAAACCGATTTCAATGAAGTCGAAGACAAATTCAAAGCCATGGGCTTCCATCGTGTCTTCCCACCGAACAGTGAT
>JBLJAX010000199.1:0-6325 GCA_047637795.1 Erysipelotrichaceae bacterium
TTGCGACACGTGGTGAAATTGTGGATGTGTATCCCATCAATCAAAATGAACCGATACGGATTGAATTTTTTGACCAAGAGATTGAAAGCATCCGTATTTTTGACTTGTCTACACAACGGACCTTGTCTAAATTGGATGAGATCTTGATTCATCCTTGTAGTGATTTGATCTTCAGTGATCAAGAAATCTTTGAACTTGAGGAAAATATCCATAATCAGTTACGTAAAGAAGCTCAATTAAAGAAGATGGACGCACATGCGCAGTTGGTTGAGCATGTGGAGAATGACTTAGACTACATCAAAGCGCGTGTTAAAGAGAACCATCTATATCGATACCGATCATTATTGAAGCAAACAGGGCATCTCTTTCAATATTTCGATCATCCGACGATTATCTTATCTTCAACGGAAGATGTGGATGAACACATCAAGCGACTTCAAGAAGAAACCTTAGATTATTTGGTTGAGTTATCACAAAACAATCAAGCATTTGCCATCTATGATGTCTTCAATCATCTTTATGAAGTCATGGCGGGCTATAAACGTATTGATTTCAGACGATTCGAGACCAAGAGCTCACATCAACGGCTACCTTTTAGAGAATTGGATGTTCCTCAAGAAAGTCTATTCATTCATGCCAAGAATCTGAAGGTGGAAGCTGAAAAGAAATTGGTGGTGTGTTGTTTAAAGGAACATGAAATCAAGCAATTACTACCAATGTTGGTGGATTTCAAGGTTCCTTATTCAATACGTCTTAAACCGAATATGGAAACCGGTTTGGTTATCTTACATCAGGATTTGGATGATGGATTTGAATTCTTAGAGCCTCAAATCAGAGTCTATGGATCCAAAGAACTCTTTAATCATGCGGTCCATATTGGACGTTATAACAGCAAATTCAAAGAAGCAGAAAGTCTGCATTCTTATCAAGAACTTGAAGCAGGGGATTATGTCGTCCATCACCAGTATGGGGTAGGGCAATATCTGGGAATCATCACCAAAGAAATCCAAGGCAATCACCGTGACTTCCTACACATCGTTTATCGTAATAACAGCAGTTTATATGTCCCTTTGGAACAATTCCAGTTGGTGCGTAAGTTTGTGTCCAGAGAAGGCGTTGTGCCGAAACTGCATACACTTGGTTCTAACGAGTGGAAGAAAACCAAGGCAAAGATCAAAGAAAGTGTCAAAGACATTGCGGAACGTTTGATCAATCTTTACGGTGAGCGTGAACATGAAATTGCGTATCAGTTTGGTGAAGACACCAGCATGCAGAAGGAATTCGAGGCAGAATTTGAATACCCACTCACGCGTGACCAAGCAGTAGCGGTTGAAGATGTGAAACGCGATATGATGCAGGCAAAACCGATGGATCGTCTTTTATGTGGCGATGTTGGTTTTGGTAAGACAGAAGTTGCGCTTAGAGCTGCCTTCAAAGCGGTCAGTGAGAAGAAACAAGTCGCATTTCTTTGTCCTACAACCGTCCTTTCCCAGCAACACTTCCGTACTTTCCTCAATCGTTTAGAGAACTATCCGGTCAATGTGGCGGTTTTGAATCGTTATGTGCCTGAATCACACCAAAGAGAGATCATTAAGGCAGTCAAAGAAGGTCGCATCGATATCTTGATTGGGACACATCGCATCTTATCCAAGGATATCGGATTCAAAGACTTAGGACTTCTTGTCATCGATGAGGAACAACGCTTCGGTGTCGAGCATAAAGAAAAAATCAAGGAAGTACGTCGTACGGTTCATGTGTTGTCGCTTAGTGCCACACCTATTCCACGTACCTTACAGATGTCTTTGGTTGGAGTACGTGCTTTGTCTCAACTCGATACGCCACCGCTCAATCGATTACCTGTCTTGACTTATGTCATTGAGAAGAATAAAGCGGTCATCCGTGATGTCATTCAACGCGAATTATCGCGCAGTGGTCAGGTTTTTTATCTCTATAACAATGTCTCGGAAATACACAACATCGCGCTTAGTTTGGAAAAAGAGATTCCGGATGCGAAGGTTGCGGTCGCGCATGGGCAGATGCATCGCGATGATATTGAAGATGTCATGCTTAAGTTCAATCGTAATGAAGTCAATGTCTTGGTCTGTACGACCATCGTTGAGACCGGTATCGACATTCCAAATGCCAACACCATCTTGATCGACCAAGCGGATACCTTTGGTTTATCACAGCTTTATCAAATCAAGGGGCGTGTGGGTCGAAGCAGTCGCTTAGCCTATGCCTATTTGATGTACAACCCACGTAAACAACTGAGTGAGATTGCTCAGAAACGACTTCAATCCATAAAAGAATTTACCGAACTCGGAAGTGGATATAAGATCGCGATGCGTGACTTAACCATTCGTGGAGCAGGGGAGATGTTGGGTGACCAACAGTCCGGCTTCATTGATACGGTGGGCATGGACATGTACATCGAGATGCTTCACCAAGCCATCGAAGAAAAACGTACTGGAATCATCGTAGAAGAAGCTGAACCTGAGATTCGTCAAACCATTCAAATTGATGGGTATATTCCTAAACAATTTGAACCCAAGGATTTCGAGAAACTCAGTCTTTATCAACGCATTGAAGCCGCTAAGAATGAGGCACAATTGAGTGAACTTCTCTTGGAAACACAAGATTTGTATGGGAAACTCCCAAAATCCGTCATCTTATTGTTTGAAAAGAAACGTTGGGAACTCTTATTGAAGGCACCTTTTGTACAGTCCTTTAGAGAACTCAAACAAGAACTTCAACTTGTGTTCAGTGCCGATTGGTCCAGTAAGATCGATGGGGTTAAATTCTTTGAGATGGTCTCACGGGTTTCCGCAGATGTAAAATTGAAGTATACTGGGGGAAACATCGTCGTACTCATTCCTAAACATGAAGATTGGTTGTTTACTGCAACGGCGATTTTGGATAAAACACAGAATCTACCCTTGAAAAGGAGTCATTGATGCGCATCGATCAGTATTTAAAAATAGCACGAATCGTTAAGAAACGACCTGTTTCCAAAGAACTGGCTTTACAAGACCGTATTTTGATCAATGGGAAGGCCGCTAAGCCTTCGACAGAAGTCAAAATCGGGGATAAAGTCGAATGTATCTTTGGTCATCGTCATTTAACCATCCTCGTTTTGGCGATTGCGGAGAATATCAAGAAAGCGCAATCTTTGACGCTTTATGAAATCATAGCGGATGAACGCATTGTTCATCCTGTAAAGGAGTCCACAGATGAAACGCAGACTTAAACATCGTACAAGTAGTATCTTCTTATCGTTGGTATTATTAGCGTTGACTTTTGTTTTTATGATGCCTGTTATTGAAGAGTTACAAAACACTTTCCAACTCAGTCAAAGCTTAAAAGAAGTTCAAGCTGAACTAACGATACTTGAACAAGAGAATACCTTGTTGGAAGAACAAAAAACCAAACTCTTGGATCCTGAATATGTTAAGAGTTATGCACGCGCCAACTATATGTTAACGAAAGATGGCGAGCAGATCTACTATCTTCCACAAGAGGATGAAGCAGACGAATAAGAAGGGCACCAACGATTGTTTTAGAACATAAAAGTGCTATGATAGAGACGCAAAAAGGAGAACTTATGAAAAGACCTGTTGTATTTGTAGTTATGGATGGCGTTGGGCTATCCGAAAACACAGTTGGGAATGCGGTTAAACAAGCTTACACACCAACACTTGACTCATTAATGAAAAATATCCCTTATACTTCGATCCAAGCGCATGGAGTTGCGGTGGGTTTACCCAGTGATGATGACATGGGAAACAGTGAAGTTGGACATAATGCCATTGGTTGTGGGCAGATCTATGCTCAAGGGGCTAAGTTGGTCAATCAATCGTTAGAAAGTGGCGAGATCTTTACGTCAGAGACTTGGAATAAAGCCATGGCTCAAGCGCAAAACAGTACTTTACACTTCATTGGTTTATTATCCGATGGAAATGTTCACTCCCACATCGATCACTTGATCGCAATGGTTAAACAAGCGAAGTTGAGTGGTGTTAAGAAAGTACGTTCACACATCCTCTTGGATGGTCGTGATGTGCCTGCGACATCGGGACTCATTTATGTCGAACAGTTGGAAAATCTCTTCAAAGAACTCATCGATCAAACCTTTGTTGCGCGCATCGCTTCGGGTGGTGGTCGTATGTATGTGACCCTGGACCGTTATGATGCGGATTGGACAATGGTTGAACGTGGATGGCAGACACATGTCTTAGGTGAAGGGCGTCAATTTACTTCGGCAAAAGAAGCGATTGAAACTTATCGTACAGAAGGTGGATACAACGATCAAAACTTACCAGCCTTCGTTATTGCGGAGAATGGTGAGCCTTTGGGTAAGATCGTCGATGGCGATGCGGTTATCTTCAATAACTTCCGTGGCGACCGTGCGATTGAAATCACGAAAGCCTTTGAATTCGCAGATAAAGATTTCCCTTACTTCGATCGTAAAGTTCGTCCAAACGTCTTCTATGCAGGCATGCTTCAATACGATGGGGACTTACAAATCCCTACAAACTACTTGGTTACCCCTCCACGCATCAAGAACACGCTCAGTGAACGTTTAGTTGCGGAAGGCATTAAACAATATGCCATCAGTGAAACACAGAAATTTGGGCATGTGACGTACTTCTGGAACGGTAACCGTACTGAGAAGTTCAGTGATGAACTGGAAACATACGTCGAAATCAAATCGGATTTGGTTCCATTTGAACAACGTCCTTGGATGAAGGCAGCTGAAATCACAGATACCTTGATTGCGGCCATTGAATCCAAAGAATATGGCTTCTTACGTTGTAACTTCCCAAATGGCGATATGGTTGGTCATACTGGTAACTATTTAGCTACAATCATCGGTGTTGAAACAGTAGATCTTCAATTGAAACGCATTATGGATGCGGTTGAAAAGGTCAATGGCATCTTGGTTGTGACGGCGGACCACGGGAATGCGGATGAAATGTTCGAGAAATCGAAAGATCCAAACGCTGCACCGAAACCAAAGACTGCACATACCTTGAATCCTGTCCCAATCTTTATCGTTGGTAAAGATGTGGAATATAAGGAAGGTCATTTTGGTTTAGCCAATATTGCTTCAACCCTAGCTGAACTGTTGGAAGTTGAAAAAGATCCAAGCTGGTTGGAAAGTCTCATTAAATAAAGCAAACCGTAGCCCAATGGGTTACGGTTTTTACATTAGATATTTGATTAAGACTTTGAAATCGTCGTGAGTTTCTAGAGTTTCATAATTTAATTTTGCATACATGGATTCAGGTCCACGATAAATTGTAACACCAGAACCCGATACTGGAAGTGCAAGGAGCGCATCATAACCAAGTTCTGTATAGTGCTTGATCGCATGTTCCAATAACTTTGTCGCAATGCCTTGACCTCGATAATCAGGATGGACAATGAAACATATGGAACATGCGATTTTTTGACGTTTCAAATCTTCAGGTACGTTTGGATAGATCCGTGCATATTTTTCAATATCATTGATGTTCAACCAAGCAATGATCTTATTATCTTCCAAAGCCAATAGACCGTGCATTGAATGATTCTTAAGACTTTCAATCATCTCGAGACGATTGCCTTCAGCTGTACGTCTCATCCATTGTTCGAAAGGAAGATCATTGTGATAAAACCTGCAATAACAGCCTTTCCAATTCGGCTGGTGTGAGAAATCAAGTTCATCAAAGTATTTTGCGATTTGTTCAGGATTTAAATCGAAGGTGGATTTAAAGTTTAAGCTCATATCAGTCCTTTAGATGAGGTTTTATTCTTAGCAACAAGGCCAGTGTTTTTCCATCATTGATAAGATTGTGATGAGCCATGGTCATGAGTTGATCATAACTGTATGTTTTTACATTTAAGAACTCTTGAGGATCGAGCTTTTGACCAACAAAATGGGTGTTTGGAGCGTAGTACAAGTAGATGCGTTCTGTTAAATAACCGACCGAAGGCCAAACTTCACCCAGTGAAAGCATCACATCCGCTTCATAGCCGGTTTCTTCAATCAGTTCACGCTTTGCGGCTTCAAGAGGGTCTTCACCCGGTTCCAACTTACCCGCTGGAAATTCCAGAAGTTCAGTTTTGAAGGCATATCGGAATTGTTCGACGATGAGGAATTCACCATTATCGTTTACAGCGGCTACACAGACACCACCAGGGTGTTCCACTAGTTCACGCATGCTTCGATTTCCATCCGGAAGTTCGATTTTATCGTGGATGACACGGATGATACGACCGGTGAATTTAAGTTCAGATGAGAGGGTTTTTTCTTTGAGTTCCATGGTTTGATTATAACATAGGG
>JBLJAX010000200.1:0-3709 GCA_047637795.1 Erysipelotrichaceae bacterium
CACCAACGCTTTAAACCATTGATAAAGTATTGCAAGAATAAATTTGCTGTGATATAGTAATCACGCACTTACTTTGGATTGATGAGAAATCCAAGGCGGAAGGAGAAACTATGAAAACCGGAATTCATCCAACTTATAACAAAGTCGTTGTTCATTGTACTTCTTGTGGAAATGAATTTGAATCGGGTTCTACCTTGAAAGATATCAAGGTTGATACATGCTCGAATTGCCATCCTTTCTACACAGGACGTCAACGCTTTGCGCAAGCACAAGGACGCATTGAGAAGTTTAATCGTAAATACGGCAGTAAATAAGGAGAACATGCGTTCTCTTTTATTTTGAGTATGGTAAAATAAATTCGACAATGTGAGGTTTAATTCTATGATGTATCAAATGTATCGTCCTGGTTATATTGAAGTGATTTCGGGTTGCATGTTTGCGGGCAAAACAGAAGAATTGATTCGTCGAATCAAGACGCTTGAGTTCGCAAAAAAGAATGTGTTGGTCTTCAAACCCGCCATTGATAATCGCTATAGCAATACAAAAGTCGTATCGCATGCGGGCAGTTCTGTAGAGAGCATCGTTGTGCCAGATGCACGATCCATACTTGATTTTGTCAAGGATGATACGGATGTGGTGGCCATTGATGAGATTCAATTCTTCGATGAGGATGTCTTGTTGGTGTGTGACTATTTGGCTAAGAAAGGCCTACGTGTCATGGCTGCAGGTTTGGATACGGATTTCAGAGCGGAACCCTTTGGTGTCATGCCAAGACTAATCACAGATGCGGAATTTGTGACAAAGTTGACTGCGGTTTGTATGAAATGCGGAGCACCTGCAACCCGTACGCAACGTTTGGTCAATGGTAAACCTGCACAATATTCTGATCCAATCATCATGGTGGGGGCTGCGGAAGCATATGAAGCACGATGCCGGCATTGCCATGAAGTGATAGGGAAACCAACGATTGAAGACTAAAGTAACCGAGAGGTTACTTTTATGACCGAGAGGTAATTCGCCCACAAGGGCAGAGGTGTGGAATGGAAAGTTATAACATAATGGTAGAGAGACTGGATAAGATGCAAAGTCGCTCTAGAGAATTAGAAGAAATCTTGATGAAGCCAGAAGTTTTGGGGGATTCACGTGAATATGCCAAGCTTGCGAAAGAGCAGTCTTCTTTGCGTCAAGTTGTGGAAGCGTATGAAGAATTGAATCTGTTGATGAAGCACATCAAAGAAGCTGAACAGATGACAAAAGAAAAAGACCCAGAGATGCGTGAACTAGCGGAGCTTGAATTGGAAGAATTGATCCCCAATCGAGATGCACTTTTAGAGAAGCTAGAAGTTCTCTTGATTCCAAAGGATCCCAACGATGATCATAACTGCATCATCGAAATCCGTGGGGCTGCAGGTGGCGATGAAGGCAATATCTTTGCGGGAGATCTCTATCGCATGTATGCGCGTTATGCGGAAATCATGGGGTGGAAGGTTGAAATCATGGAAGCCATTGAAGCCATGGCAGGTGGATACACCTTGATTTCGTTCTTCGTCAAAGGCAATGAAGCGTATAAACATCTTAAGTTTGAATCGGGTTCACATCGTGTTCAACGTGTACCAAAGACCGAAACGCAGGGTCGCATCCATACATCGACGGCGACTGTTTTAGCGATGCCGGATATTGAAGAAGAAGAAATCGATATCAATCCTGCAGACTTGGTTATTGAAACCCATCGTTCCAGTGGCGCAGGTGGTCAGCACGTCAATAAAACGGATTCGGCTGTTCGCATCACACATACACCAACGGGAATCTCAGTCAACTGTCAGGATGGTCGTTCCCAACATGACAATAAGGCAACCGCTTTACGTTTGATTCGTGCGCGTGTCTTTGAAGAGATGCAAGAGCGTGCTGAAGCAGAAAAAGGTGCTTTGCGTCGGGATAAGATTGGGAGTGGGGATCGTTCTGAAAAAATCCGCACCTATAACTATCCACAGAATCGCGTGACAGATCATCGTATTGGCTTGACTTTGCAACAATTGGATCGCATCGTTGAAGGTAAATTGAATGATGTGATCGATGCGTTATTGGTTGAGGAACAACGTCAAAAACTCGCAGGGAATCTATGATTCGCGATCTTTTAAGAGATGCCGAGAAGCGTTTGCTTGATAAAGACATCCCGGAGCAATATGCCAAGTATGTGATGAATGAACTCTTGGATAAACAAGGGAAGAATCTTTATTTGGTGATGAATGAGGACTTGGATGAGGCTACTTTGCTTCAGTTCAATACGATCATGGGACAGTTGCTTGATGATGTGCCTCTGGCGTATGCCATGGGGGTTCAGTACTTCTACGGGTACCCAATTAACGTCAATGAACATGTTTTGATTCCACGGTATGAAACTGAGGAATTGGTACTTAAGGTAATTATGGAGATTGATGAGCACTTCCCTGATGAAGCCATTCAAGTGATTGATGTTGGGACAGGGAGTGGTGCCATTGCTTGTGTGCTTAAAGCGGAATGCCCTCAAATTAAGATGGCAGCGAGTGACATCAGTTCAGACGCATTGAATGAAGCAAGCTTGAATGCAAACAATTTGAATGTGGAAGTGGACTTCTATGAAGGAGATATGTTGGCTCCCTTTATTGAACGTAATTTTAAAGTAGATGTGATCGTATGCAATCCGCCTTATATTCCTCAAGCAGAAATCTTAGAGCGAAGTGTCAAGGATTTTGAACCGCATGTGGCATTGTTTGGTGGTACAGATGGTTTGATGTTCTATCGTAGTGTCTTAAGCAAAGCTCATTTGATTTTAAAAGAAAAGTTTTTCATGGCTTTTGAAATGGGATGGGACCAAGGCTTAGCTTTAAGCAATTTAGCCAAGGAACATTTCCCAGATGCGATCGTGGAAGTCGTGAAGGATATGCAAGGCAAAGATCGGATGCTTTTTGTAAAACAACTTTAGTTTAATTGAGGCAATCAAGTTTAGCGATTTGATTGCCTTTTATGTTTTTTGTAAGAAACTTGTGAAAGTGAAGTTTGTGTAAAATCGAAAGGATGAATACTTTGTTATAAGGGGATTGTGTTAAAATAATTGAAGAGTTTACACGATCGTAGCGATTGTCGATAGGAGATGAAGAATGAAAATAGCACTTGCTTGTGATCATGGCGCATTCGAACATAAAGAGGCAATTAAGCTTCATTTATTGAAGAAGGGTCATCAGGTCCAAGACTTCGGTACGCACAACGAAGAGAGCATGGATTATCCCGATACGGTTTATCCTGCATCTTGTTCAGTTGCGGACGCATCCAACGACTTTGGGATTGTTTTGTGTGGCACAGGTATCGGCGCAAGCATCGTGGCGAATAAGGTCAAGGGTGTTCGATGTGCTTTGGTGTATGATCCAAAGGTTGCGGAAATCACGCGGATGCATAACGATACCAATGTTTTGGCATTGGGAGGTCGTTTGACGAGTGTTGCGGTTGCGTTGGAAATTGTCGATAAATGGCTAGGATCATCGTTTTCTCAAGAAGAGCGACATAAGAACCGAATTGATAAGATTTGTCGTATTGAGGAGACGGAGAATGATCATGAATGATCCAGTCTTACACGATCTTTTGGTTCAAGAAGCCATCGCAAAGGAACATGCGCGTCAGCTCAATAATATTGAATTGATTGCCTCTGAGAATTATGTTTCGCAGGATGTTTTGA
>JBLJAX010000201.1:0-3060 GCA_047637795.1 Erysipelotrichaceae bacterium
ATGTTTTCTTTATTTTTCAAGATGGCGAAGATTTATCTTCGTCACTTTTTTATTTTAGGAATACATAGAGATAACTCAGGGCGAAGTTCAAAGCGATAAACAGGGCACTTAGACCTAAGAAATCCAGTCTGGCCATGATGCGATGCTCACTCGATTTTTGAACATAATTGTAGAATGAACTGAATTTCTCTTTTTGATCTTCATCCAAGGTTTCGTGTTTGCGACTAAAGACATAATATGTCTTCTTAAAGGTGTAGCCAAAGACATCAAAATAGCCATAGCGTTCAAGGAAGAGATACAGGGTAATCACCAACATGAAAATGCTCATGAGACCAATGGCATTCAAAAATGCCAATACGAAATCATTCTGAAAGAATGCATAGACAAGCGCGATACCATAGAGGATCAGGAACAAGCGTAGTTTTTTTAACATATCGTAAGCATTATAGCATATGAATAAAAATGTATAAATGAAAATGTTTTCATAAATATCACTTATTATTTTCACGTATATTTCACAAATGTATTGACAGTTTTCATAGTTTCTCTATAATAGTGCTATACACGTAAGGTGTGGAAAGGATTATTAGTAATGAAAAGACTATTATTATTGTTGGTAGTTGCTGTCTTGATTGCTACTAATTTAGTTGGATGTGCGAAAAAGGTTGAACTTGGTGCTAACATCAATTTATTCCAAGGCGAAGACATCCCTACATTAGATGCAAACTTAGCTACCGATGCTGTTTCCTTTGATTCATTAGGAAACGTTATGGAAGGTCTCGTTCGTTTAGGCCAAGATGCTGATCTCGTTCCTGGGGTTGCAACTGAATGGTCATTTGACGAAGCTACGTTGACTTGGACATTTAAACTAAATAAAGATGCTGTATGGGTTAACGCTACTGGCGAAAAACAACGTAATGTTGTTGCAGGCGACTTCGTTTATTCGTGGGACCGCTTGGCTGCTGGAGATTATCAATACACCTTTATGTTAGCGGATGTCGCTAAGATCGTTAGTTATGAAGCTGTAGACGATACGACTTTAACGGTCACATTGTCTGAAAAAGTTCCTTATTTCCTAAGTAACATGGCATTCCCTTCTTTCTACCCAATTCCTAGCGAAAGAGTAGAAGCATTAGGCGAAGGTTATGGTACAACCGCTGAAGACCTTTGGTACAATGGACCATTCTATATGTCCAAATGGGATCACTCAGTTGAATTCGTATGGACACGCAACCCAGAATATTGGGAAGCTGAAGTTGTTCGTACACCTGCAGTCACTTTCCGCGTCATCGAACAATATGATGTAGCGACTGGTGTTGCATTGTATGATGAAGGCCAAATCGACGCAGTTGGTTTGTCTGGTGAATTCGTTACTCAACGTAAGAACGATCCAGATGCAGTTACAGTTCCTGATACGGCTGTCTTCTACTTGATGATCAACGTTGGTAATGCAGGTCCTGATGCGACTGCACCCGATGATCAAGTTGCTGCTGGTAACCCATTGTTCGACAACCTAAAAGTTCGTCAAGCAATTGCTAAATCCATCGACAAATCTTACATCACAGAAAATATCTTGAAGAACGGTTCTGTACCTGCGTACCACTTCGTTCCTTCTAACTACTTGTCGAAAGACGGTGTTGGTTATGAAGATGCTCGTGGTGAAGGTTACATGTTGACTGACAAAGCTGAAGCACGTTCCTTGTTCGAAGCTGGTATGACTGAATTGGGTTATGCTGCTGGTGAAAACGGCTTAACCGTTAACATCTTGAACTACGAATCGGCTACTGCTGGTTTGATCATTGAATTCGTTAAACAAGAATTGGATGAATTGTTTGCAGGTTACGGTGTCACCATCAACATCTCCACACTTCCATTCGCACAAAAATTAACAGAAGCTGAAGCTGGACGTTACGACATTACCTTTGCAGGTTGGGGACCAGACTATGATTGGCCAACAACTTACTTGGATATGTGGACAACAGACAACGCGTATAATGAAGTTGGTTATTCCAATGCTGAATACGATGCATTGTTAGATCCAGCTGGTAAAGATGATGCTCAAGTTTGGGCAGATCTTGTCAAAGCAGAAGGCGTCTTCTTGAATGATGCTGTCATGGTTCCTATTTACCAAAGAGCTGGTATCTCCTTGAGAAACCCAATGGTCTCCGGTATCGTTTATCACTTAAGTGGTTACGACACGAGCTTGAAATGGGCGTTCAAAGAAGTTGCTGAGTAATTTCTTCGCTTAAAGTCTAAGAAAAGGGTGCTCTTTTGCACCCTTTTCTTACGCTTTTCAATTTACAACGCTTCAACGTTGTATAATATTTGATATTCAAAGAGTCATTAAATATCATAGAACGTTCTGAATAAATGTAAATTTTCATACAGATTGAAAAATTTTGTTACCTATAAAAATATTTACATCTGGATATTCACATTATGAAAAATTAGGATATAATAGTATCACTGTTTATAAATATCAAGCGGTTTTTAGTCCCAAAGGAGGTATAGGAATGACACGTTATATTAGTAGAAGAGTTCTTCAAATGTTGATGACGCTTTTCTTAATTATGACTATTCTGTTTATTCTGTTGAAGGTAACACCGGGTTCTCCATTTACCAATCCCAGAATCTCTGCAGAAACACGTGCAATACTTGAAGCAAAGTATGGATTGGATAAACCAGTCCTTGTTCAGTATGCAATTTATTTAGGTGGTTTATTGCGTTTTGACTTTGGTGAATCGATCATCATTATCAAGAACTATCCTGTTACCAAGATGATTTTTGAACCCTTAGCCATCACCGTAAGGCTTGGTTTGATCGCCTTGGCGCTTGGAACGATTGTTGGGATCTTCTTAGGTGCTTTAGCCGCTTTGAATCGCAACAAGTTCTGGGATCATTTCAATACCATTGTTGCTGTTATTGGTGTATCTGTACCATCCTTTGTTATCGCTACCATCTTGTTGTTGCTACGTAAGCAATTCCCGATTGTACCGATTATCTTTAATAAGGCAGATCCTGCGAAGGGAATCACGATTTTCGATGAAATACGTTCGATGA
>JBLJAX010000202.1:0-2470 GCA_047637795.1 Erysipelotrichaceae bacterium
TGTTCTAAGACTCCAATTGATGAAAAGGTCACAAAAGAAACACCAAGAAATACCGATTGGCCAGAAGAAAAATGGAATTCCGATTATCGTCTCAATCGCAAGAATACGCTTGATTCAGGTACGGCGCCATGTATAACCAAATGTCCAGCGCATATTCCTGTACAAGGATACATTAAGCTGGCTTCACAAGGAAAGTACACTGAAGCTCTAGAATTGATTAAGAAACACAATCCTTTACCAGCTGTTTGTGGTCGTATTTGTCCAAGACTCTGTGAAGAAGATTGTACGCGTACCGCATTGGATGAAGCGGTGGCTGTGGATGATATTAAGAAATTCATCGCTCAGAAAGACTTGGAGCACGATGTTCGTTTCGTACCGAAAAAGCGTCATGACTACAGTGATAAGAAAATTGCCATTATCGGTTCTGGACCATCCGGAATCACTTGCGCCTATGATTTGGCTTTGGATGGCTATGATGTCACCGTATTTGAGAAAGAATCTAAACTTGGCGGTATGCTCACGCTTGGGATTCCAAACTATCGTTTAGAAAAAGATGTCATCGGTGCTGAAATCGATGTGCTTAAACTCATGGGTGTCAAGTTCAAGACCGGCGTTGAAGTCGGTAAAGATGTCAGTTTTGCTCAACTCCGCAGTCAAGGATTCGATGCTTTCTATGTCGCAATCGGAGCACAGTCCGGACGTAAGCTAGGGCTCGAGAATGAAGATTTGCCACAAGTGGGCAGTGGTGTTGATTTCCTTCGTCACGTGAATCTTGATCAGCCAACAGGCGTGAGTGGGAAAGTCGTTGTAATCGGTGGAGGGAACGTTGCGATCGATGTCGCTAGAAGTTCACTTCGTCTAGAAAATGTTACAGAAACACAACTTTATTGTTTAGAACCAAGAGATCGTATGCCTGCATACGATGAAGAAATATATGAAGCACTTGAAGAAGGCTTGCAGATTTCTGCTCAGTGGGGACCAGTTCGGATTCTTAGTGAAAATGGAAAAGTATCGGGTGTTGAGTTCGTTCGTTGTACTTCAATTTTCGATGAAACGGGTAAGTTCAATCCTCAATACAATCATGCAGAGAAGATTATTGTTCCATGTGATCATGTTCTATTGTCAGTCGGTCAAACTTATCGTTACGCGTCCTTGTTTGAAGGCGAAAATGTTGTGTTGACAGAACGCAATACCATTCAGGTAAATCCTGTGACCTTGCAAACATCAAGCAAAGATATCTTTGCAGGTGGTGATGTCGCAAGTGGACCACGTCTAGCCATTGATGCCATCGCGGCAGGTAAGGAAGCGGCTGTTTCCATCCATCGTTATGTCCATAAAGGCCAGTCCTTGGAGTTTGGTCGCGATCGTCAAAGCTATGTCATGTGTGATAAAGAAAATCTAGCGGATCTTGTGGATTATGATGGCACAGAACGTCAACGCATTGCACATGTGAATGGCGATGTTGCTCGAACAACGTTCAAGGATTTGCGTGGAATACTGACTGAAGAGCAAATTGCTAAGGAAACCGCAAGATGCCTTGGATGTGGTGCTGCAAAAGTGGATGACTATCTATGTGTTGGTTGTGGTGCTTGTACATTGAAGTGTAAGTTTGATGCCATTAGACTCGAGCGTGTTTATGACGTTAAAGGCTTTGAGATCGATAATTTACCAAAAGCGGTTATTAAAAACGCGCTCGTGAGAAAAGCGAAGATTAGTTTGAGAAAGATTAATCCGTTTAACACGGTTCGTTAGAGAAGAGGAAAAAAATATGCATGAATTGGGAATTGTGTATGAGGTGATTAAAGTTGTTGATCAGATTGCTAAGGAAAATCAAGTGACCAGAGTTGAGAAGATTGTTCTTGAAATCGGGCAATTATCCCAAGCAATTCCCCGATTCATTCTGGAGTGCTATCCTGCCGCTGTGGATGAAACAGCGTATGCAGAGACAGCATTGGAAATCATTACCGTTGAAGCAAAGGGTGAGTGTCACCAGTGTCAGACGATATTCAATATCGTGGCGCAGCGTAAGGTATGTCCAAGTTGTCAGAGTGAATCATTTAAAATCATCAGTGGTCATGAATTCAATATTAAAGAAATTGTGGCTTACTAAGGAGGAAACACATGGGCTTGTTCTATCAACCGTTTACCATCCAACAGTTTATGGGGTTTATTACGCTACTCCTTGTCATTATTGCAATCAATGAAATGACACGGCGATCACTAAAGGTATCCATAGCGGTTTATTGTATTCTACCGGTTCTCTTGGCCTTGGGTGTCTATTTTGGATTGTTGGGCTCACCATCTGGAAAAGCTTGGTTTGGTTGGGTCAAGGTCATCTCGGCATTGGCGGGCGTCTATGGCTTTCTATTGATTCGATTTACCAACTTGGGTAAGCGGAAGTTTGCGTATTATTTCCCTGTAGCGATTCTTGCCCTGAATATTGCTGAAGCTGTCTACCGTGAATTTCAAG
>JBLJAX010000203.1:0-4553 GCA_047637795.1 Erysipelotrichaceae bacterium
AGATGCGAAGTGTGGTTTGGCAACCTTGTGTATCGGTGGTGGCCAAGGTACATCCTTGATTGTAAAACGTTAGGAAAATTTATGAACAAATTAATCAGTATCGAAGAAGCGATAGATAAAATTAAAGACGGTGATGTGTTGATGATCGGGGGCTTTCTTAGTGTCGGTGCTCCCCTTACCCTAATTGACAAATTGGTGGAGAAGGGCACTAAGAACTTGACCCTGATCTGCAACGACTCCGGTTTTGTGGACAGTGGCGTTGGCAAACTGGTTGTGACGAAACAATTCAGCAAAGTCATCGCTTCCCATATTGGAACCAATAAGGAAACAGGTCGTCAGATGATGGCGGGTGAAACCGAAGTCGTCTTGACCCCTCAAGGAACCTTGGCGGAACAAATTCGTTGTGCATGTTATGGCTTAGGTGGTTTCTTGACGCGTACCGGTGTTGGGACTGCGGTTCAAGAAGGCAAGGATGTCATTGAAATTGAAGGGGTTAAATATTTGTTGGAAAAACCTTTGCATGCGGATTTCGCTTTGATCTTCGCACACAAAGCCGATAAATACGGTAACTTGGTTTATCACGGGGCTGCACAAAACTTCAACTCCGTTATGGCCGGTGCTGCGACGACAACAATCGTTGAAGTCCTTGAATACAGTGAAGAAGCATTGAACCCAGACGTTGCGGAAACCCCAGGCGTCTTTGTAGATTACATCGTGAAAAGAGGGGCTTAAGATGGATAAAGAAAATATTCAAGAGTTTATTGCCAAACGTGTTGCTCAAGAGTTGCACGATGGCGATGTCGTCAACCTCGGAATTGGTCTTCCTACCTTGGTTGCGAACTATGTCCCACACGACAAAGCTGTTATGTTTCAATCGGAAAATGGTTTCGTAGGCTTAGGCCCAACCCCGACTGAAGAACAATTTGATCCTTACATCACCAATGCCGGTGGCAAACCGGTAACCATAAAAACAGGTGGTATCTTCTTTGATAGTGCGACTTCCTTCGGAATCATCCGGGGTGGTCACGTGGACTTGACGGTTCTTGGAGCCTTGCAAGTCGATGAAAAAGGAAATATCGCCAACTACATGATTCCAGGTAAGATGGTTCCTGGTATGGGTGGTGCAATGGATTTGATTTCCGGCGCGAAGAAAGTCATCGTCGCAATGGAACATACCGCTAAAGGCAGTATGAAGATTTTGAAGGAATGCAGTTTGCCGTTGACGGCAGCCAATGAAGTCAATCTGATCGTGACGGAAATGGGTGTCATCGAAGTAACGGATAAGGGTTTGGTTTTGGTTGAAATCAATCCTGAATTCAGTGTCGAACAAGTTCAAGATTTAACAGAACCTGAATTGATCATCGCTGAAGATTTAAAACCGATGGACGTTGAGTAGACTTTGTCTGCTTGAAGCCTTTTAACAAAAAAACAAGGAGGATAAAATGTTAAAAGATAAAGTATGTGTAGTGACTGGTGCTGCGAGTGGTATCGGTCTAGCAATCGCTGAGATGTTTGCGGCAGAAGACGCAAAAGTCGTAATGGTTGATATCAATGAAGATGCATTGAAGGCTCATTGCGAACGCTTGAATGCGAAGTATGTCGTTGCGGATCTAAGCAAACGCGCAGATTGCAAAAATGTTGTGGATAAAGCCGTTGAATGGCACAAGAGTGTTGATGTCTTGGTCAACGTTGCGGGTATCCAAACGGTTTCACCAGTCGAAGATTTCCCTGAAGACAAATGGGATTTCATGATCAACTTGATGTTGACGGCTCCTTTCTTACTAACACGTTATTCTTGGCCTTTCATGAAAGCAAACAAATGGGGTCGTGTCATTAACTTGAATTCCATCCATGGTTTGGTTGCTTCAGAATTCAAGTCTGCTTATGTTTCGGCTAAACACGGTTTAAGTGGTTTGACGAAGACGACAGCTTTAGAAGGCGGTCCTCACGGCATCACGGTCAACTCGATTTGCCCATCTTACGTTCAAACACCACTTGTTGATAAACAAATTGCTGCTCAAGCTGCGACACATGGCATTTCGGAAGAAGAAGTTGTTTCCAAGATCATGTTACAAAAAGCTGCAGTTAAGAAATTGTTACAACCAAGTGAAGTTGCAAATGTCGTTAAATTCTTATGTGCTGATGAAGCTTCCATGATTACTGGATCCACCATGACCATTGACGGTGGTTGGACCGCTGCTTAATTAGCAGAACTTAAAAGGAGAAAAAATGTTAAGTCTATTTGGTATCTTTCTAGGCTTAGGCCTCTTGATGTACTTGGCGTTCAAAGGTTATTCAATCATTTGGGTAGCTCCATTGGCAGCGGCAGTCGTCGCTTTGACCGGTGGTTTGGACATCATCTCGACCTATATGGGTCCGTATATGACGGGTTTGGTAGGGTTTGTTAAAGCTTGGTTCCCAGCATTCTTGCTTTCCGCAATCTTCGGAAACATGATGGAAACCACAGGTGCTGCGAAGTCCATCGCGATCTTCTTGACTCACAAATTGGGTTCGAAGTTGGCGATCGCCGCAATCGTATTGTCTTGTGCAGTCTTGACAATCGGTGGTGTATCCTTGTTCGTTGTTGTATTCGCTATCTATCCATTGGCTTTGGCGATGTTCAGAGAAGCCAATATCTCACGTAAATTGATTCCTGGTGCAATTGCTTTGGGTGCCTTCACCTTCACGATGACAGCTGTTCCGGGTTCACCACAAATCCAAAACTTAATTCCGATGCAATACTTTGGCACAACCGCTATGGCTGCTCCAATCATGGGTCTTACCGCTACGTTTATTCTATTCTTTGGTGGTGTCTTCTACTTGAACTGGAAACGTAACAAGTTGGAATCACAAGGCGAATTCTACACTGAACCCGATGCAGCGCATTTGGGTAAAAAAGATGATGGCGAGAAATTGCCAAACATCTTGGTTGCATTGTTGCCATTAGTTACAGTCGTTACGATCTTGAATGTATTGCCTTACATCGTTACATTTACAGAAGAACAAAAAGCTGCTGGTCGTTCCGCATCTGAGTTCATCGTTTATGCTCTATTAGCTGGTATCGCTTTGATCTTCGTCTTGAACATCAACAAGCGTGAAAAATTGATGAAGAGTTTAGCCGTTGGTTCACAAGGTGCTTTAGGTGCCATCATGAATACGTCTGCTGCTGTTGGTTTCGGTACGGTTGTACGTGCGGTTCCTGGCTTCGCTGATTTGACAAACATCTTGTTGGCAATTCCTGGTAACCCATTGATTTCATTGGCTGTTGCAGTTAACTTGTTGGCGGGTGCTACAGGATCCGCTTCCGGTGGTATGGGTATCGCATTGGCTGCTTTAGGTGCTAAGTATATGGAATTGGCAAAGACAACGGGTATCGACCCTCAAGCTTTCCACCGTATCGCATCCTTGGCTTCCGGTGGTATGGATACATTACCGCATAATGGTGCTGTCTTGACCTTGTTGAATAACACGGGGATGACACATAAGGATTCGTATTTCGATATCATGGTTGTTTCCTTGATTCTTCCAATCGTTGCTTCGATTCCTGCAATCGCATTAGCTGCGATGGGTATCTACTAAACCTTCCCCTTTAATATAATTATCATTAGAAAACCCTGCTTTGTGTGTTAGCAGGGTTTTTACTTGGTTTTTTAGTAATGTTGAAGTTTACTTCAGTCTATTCTACTGGTTTCCATTCATAGACATAATCCGTTCCCATGATTGCTTTCGATGAGAAGAGAACACGAATGGCAAGTTTTTGATACTGACCAGCTTCTGTCGGTTCATTTCCGCTTGGCATGGTGGCGGTAACAGTATCGCCATCCGTATAACGCTGAACAGTTGAGTAGGTATCCACTTTGAACGTGCTCTTGCCCGCCGCATTCACAAAGTCATCATAAGCATTGGTGGTATACCCAGCCCCGACATCGATCTCATCAATGTCAGCACTGATGGCCCCATTGGCAGTATAGTAGGAGAGTTTGTTATCTCCGATCGAAATATTTAGCGTCAAGGTCACCACATCACCTGCTTTGATGATTGAAGGAGGTGTGGAGTTTGTTCCAGTAATCGTTGCGCCTTCTCCAGCGAGGAGATCAGGATCATAATACGTGTCACCTTCTCCAAGATATTTCCAGGTATATGTGTAAGCTCCTGGACTTGCACTGCCACTGGCACTGTAGACACCACCAGCATTGGTTGCCTCGATATCTTCGGATCCATCGTAAACGACACTTTCCAAGAATACCCAAGCATAATCGGATCCTCCGATATTTCTGAGATAACCCATCTCACGAAGGTAGTTGTAGAAACCTTTGCGGTTATTGTCTTTGGTATGAAAGAACCATTGATTCATGATTTTCGCAATTTGTGTCGGTGTCAAGGTCTTCGCAATTTCTGGATCAATCAAGCCTAGAACGGTATTCTTGATCCGATAGAGTTGATCTAAACGTTGAGTAGGATTGTATTTATTCTCAGAACCCCATGATTCTTTATAAATATTAGGATCCATTAAGCCTTCTTTGATCATCGCATCGATGAACGCCTGCTCTTCC
>JBLJAX010000204.1:0-5132 GCA_047637795.1 Erysipelotrichaceae bacterium
ATCATCTTTGATTTTAACGATCCTCTTAAATCTTCAATCCTCCCAACCATTGCTTTGTCCATGTTCGTCATGGCACAGGTAACGCGTTTCTTGAGAACGGAACTTATTGAGGTCCTCGGCTCGGATTACATTCGTTTGGTTGAAGCCAAAGGTGTCAATCGCTTCAAAGTCATTGCGCGGCATGGTCTACGCAATGCCTTGATTTCTGTCATCACAATTTTGGGACCTTTGACCGTTACTTTGTTAACAGGATCTTTGGTTGTTGAAAAGGTCTATGCGGTACCTGGTATCGGGAGTTTGTTGGTCAATGCGATTTTAACCAATGACTACAATGTCATCGTTATGATTGCCTTTGTTTACAGTGCCTTGTATATCACGATGAACTTGATCGTGGATATTCTCTATGGCATCATCGATCCACGAATTCGTGTTGCGAAAGGAGCTTAATCATGCGTGAATATCGTAAAGAAGAATTCAAGCGATTGGAAATGCGTGAATATGCCCAACAAGAAATGTTATTGGGTGAGGATCCAAAGTTCTTCCGTGATGCATTCCGTCGTTTCAAACGCAATAAAGGGGCGCATGTTGCTTTATACATGATCATCTTGATCTTAGGTTTAGCGGCATTTGGGCCTTACTTTGGTGGTCATGTCTATAATGAAGTCATCACCACACATATCAATTTGCCTCCTCGTGTTCCATTCTTAGAGAATTTTGGTCTTTTCAATGGCTTGCGCATGGGTGAAAACATCTATATTAAAAAGGGCTTGGAAGACATCTATTACTGGTTTGGAACCGATGGTCTCGGTCGTGACCTTTGGGCACGTGTCTGGATGGGCACCCGCATTTCATTTCTGGTCGCATTTGTAGCGGTCATCATTGATGTCTTTATCGGCATCACTTATGGGCTTGTCTCGGGTTATTTTGGCGGTAAAGTCGACTTGTTCATGCAACGTTTCGTTGAAATCATCTCTGGGATTCCAAATTTGGTTGTGGCCATCCTTTTGGTTTTGGTTCTAAAACCAGGTTTACAGTCCATCATCTTTGCATTGATGATCACGGGTTGGATCTCGATGAGTCGTGTCGTACGCTCACAAGTCTTAAAACTCAAAGAATTGGAGTTTGTCTTGGCTGCGCGTACCTTAGGTGCAAATTCATTCACCATCATCTTGAAGGAAATGTTGCCGAATATCATTGGTCAGATTATCGTCATGACGATGTTCTCGATTCCAAATGCGATTTTCTATGAATCATTTTTAGCCTTTGTTGGTTTGGGTTTACAACCACCTTTGGCTTCATTAGGGGTATTGATCTCAACCGGTTACCAATCACTTTTGATTTATCCGCACATGGTCATTTTCCCAGTTGTTGTTTTATCCATTCTGATGTTGAGTTTCAACCTCGTCGCAGATGGATTAAGGGATGCGTTTGATCCCAAGATGAAAGGATTTTAGGTGCAATGATGGAAAAAAATCAAATTCTCGAAGTCAAGAACCTTCAATTATCTTTCCGTTTGGATGCCGGTGTGAACCATGTCATCCGTGATATCAGTTTTAATTTATTTAAAGGAGAAACCCTTGCGATCGTTGGTGAATCGGGTTCAGGGAAATCCGTCACCACAAAAGCCATTCTTGGTTTGATTGACGACAATGGAGCGGTAGAAGAAGGTTCAATTCTCTTCCGTTTACGTGAGAACGATAAAGAGGAGATTGTAGATCTCTTACACCAATCCAAGACTTACATGCAAAAGCATATTCGTGGCCGTAAAATCGCCATCATCTTCCAAGATCCGATGACATCGCTTGACCCAACCATGAACATTGGTAAACAGATCATGGAAAGCATGTTGGAACACAAACTCGTTAAGACTAAGCAAGAAGCGAAAGACCGTACGAAAGTCCTCTTGGAATTGGTTGGGATCGATCACCCAGAGAAGCGGATGAAACAGTATCCTCATCAATTATCCGGCGGGATGCGGCAACGTGTCGTCATTGCGATTGCCTTGGCGTGTGAACCCGATCTCTTGATCGCGGATGAACCAACAACGGCCTTGGACGTTACGATTCAATCGCAGATCTTAGAATTAATCAAAGACATTCAGAAGAAGACCGGTGTTGCCATCATTTTCATCACTCATGATTTAGGCGTCGTGGCGAATGTGGCGGATCGCGTTGCGGTCATGTATGCTGGAAAGCTTGTGGAAGAAGGCTTAGCTGAGGAGATCTATTACAATCCCAAACACCCCTATACCTGGGGCTTGTTGTCGAGTATTCCTTCAATGGATTCCAAAGAAGAAGAAATTGAATCCATTCCGGGAAGTCCTCCTAATCTTATCAACCCTCCCAAAGGGGATGCCTTTGCTTATCGTTCCAACTACGCCTTAGCCATCGATTTCGAAGAAATCCCACCATTCTTTAAGATCAGTGAGACGCATTCCGTGGCCAGCTGGTTGTATCATCCTCTAGCACCTCAAGTTGAAATGCCAGAGGTCCTACAAAAACGCTTAGCGAAATATCGTACGCAGAAGGAGGTTTGAAATGAGCACCAACAACGTACTCTTAGAGGTCAAGAACCTTAAACAATTCTTCCGTGTCGATCGTAAAACAACGACACGTGCGGTCGATGATGTCAGTTTTCATATTTACGAAGGGGAAACCTTCAGTGTTGTCGGGGAATCCGGTAGTGGTAAGTCCACATTGGGTCGTACTTTGATTCGCATCTACGATGGTAACAGCGGTGATGTGACCTTCATGGGCAAAAAAATCTCAGGTAAACTCAATGAGGAAACCCGACAGTTTCTAAGAAAGAACATGCAGATGATCTTCCAAGATCCCATGGCATCGCTGAATCCCCGTAAAAAAGTTTTGGATACGGTTGCCTTTGGCTTGGATGTCAATAAGATGACGAATTCTCCAGAGGAACGTAAGGAACGTGTCTTAGAGGTTCTGAAGTCCGTAGGGCTTCACGAGGATCATCTCAATCGTTTCCCTCACCAGTTCTCAGGTGGACAACGTCAGCGGATTGGGGTTGCTCGTGCTTTGGTTCTACAGCCGAAGTTCATTATTGCGGATGAAATCATATCCGCATTGGACGTATCCATCCAAGCACAGGTCATCAACTTGATGAAGAAGCTTCAACGTGAGTTGGGTTTGACTTACATGTTCATCGCCCATGATTTGTCCATGGTTCGATACATCTCCGATCGTGTTGCGGTCATGCATGTTGGACACATCGTTGAGATGGGGACTGTGGATGATGTTTATAACAATCCCGTTCATCCTTATACACGCTCGTTATTATCGGCGATTCCGCACCCTGATCCGATTCGTGAAAAAAGTCGTAAACGTTTTGTCTACGACATCACAAATGTCATTTATAATGATTCGCATATGAAGAAGTTGAGTGATACCCACTCTGTACTGACTACGGACAAGGATTTCGAGATGTGGTCAAAAGGGGATTACTCCTTAAGCCTAAAATAAAACCGAGTTAATTCTCGGTTTTATCGACGATGACGGGTTTTTGAACAACGGTATTCTGTAATGTGTTCACTTCTGCTTTTAAACGTTCGATTTCTTGTTCAAGTGCTTTGTTTTTCGAATTCAGGTTCTCATTGCTTGCTTTGAGAGATACCACTTCATTATTGAGATTACGTAAAGTGAATTTTGTCTTGACACTCTTATATAAGCCAAATAACAAGACCAACAAGGCTCCTAAAGCAACTGAAATCAAGATGACCAATGAACCGGATAATTGATAGGTCCAGAAGAAGAGACGAACAGTCATTACTTCCGCATTGGTTAAGGCAAAGATTGCTACGATGATCGAGACGAGAATTACGAAGATAAATTGTTTCTGCATATGTGTTCCATCCTTATTTCAAGTATAAAACAAAGATGCCTAAGTTACAAAGAAACCATCAAAATTCGATGGTTTCTTGTGTGTGTTTAAGATAGAAGACTAAACAGCTTTTCCTTCGCTACCCAAAACTTCAGTGATCTTGTGTTTAACCAAGTCCTTGATGTTTGCGCGAGCAGGTTTCAAATAGGTACGTGGATCGAAGACTTCAGGTTTGTCATTGAATGTCTTACGGATACCAGCGGTGAAAGCCAAACGCAAGTCGGAATCGATGTTGATCTTACAAACAGCAGAACGTGCCGCTTGACGCAACATGTCTTCTGGAATACCGATCGCATCTTTCATCGAACCACCATTTTCTTGGATGATCTTGACGTATTCTTGTGAAACACTTGAAGCACCATGCAAGACAATTGGGAATTCAGGCAAACGACGTGTGATTTCTTCTAAGATATCAAAACGTAATTGTGGGTTTTGTCCAGGTTTGAATTTGAATGCACCATGGCTTGTACCGATGGCGATTGCCAAGGAGTCAACACCCGTGCGTGTTACGAATTCAACGACATCATCCGGATTGGTATAACTGTGGTGTTCGACACTGATTTCATCTTCGACACCTGCCAATTGACCCAATTCACCTTCTACGGTGACACCGTGAGCATGTGCATACTCAACGACTTTCTTCGTCAATGCGACATTGTCTTCAAAGGATAAATGCGAACCGTCGATCATGACGGAAGTGAAACCACTATCGATGCAAGATTTGCAGAGTTCAAAGGTATCCCCGTGATCCAAGTGCAAAGCGATTGGAATATCACTGGTTTCAACAGCTGCTTCAACCAATTTCTTCAAATAAACAGGATTGGCATAGTCACGAGCTCCCTTTGAAGCTTGTAGAATAACAGGGGACTTCAATTCGTTGGCTGCTTCGACGATGGCTTGGACGATTTCCATGTTGTTCACATTGAATGCACCAATTGCATAACCACCTTCGTAAGCCTTTTTAAACATTTCTTTTGTAGATACTAAAGGCATATTTATTTCCTCCTGTCCTTATTTTAACGCAAATAACCTTTAATAACTAGCAAAAAACTCTAGGTGTGCTCAGATTGTAAAATAATGATAGATTGACTATAATAAAAGCGTTAAAAGGAGTTCACTATGAGTAAAGAAAAGATTTTAATTGAAGTATCTGCACGTCACGTCCATGTGACCACAGAAGATTTAGAAACATTATTTGGAAAAGGGTATCAATTGACCCCTAAAAAGGACTT
>JBLJAX010000205.1:0-8350 GCA_047637795.1 Erysipelotrichaceae bacterium
TCCTTTTCTTCCTAAATATTAAAAAAGACTGTCAACTTAATTTGTCAACAGTCTGTAAAGGATGACATAAAGTCATCCTTTTTTTTATATGGTATAATGAATGCGTTATAAGGACGTGAACACATGAAAGTTGCTCTCTATTTTGAATCGGAGAAGTTCATACAAACCTCTGGTATTGGTCGTGCATTTGCTCATCAAAAAATGGCGTTGGAGAGTGCGGGCATATCATATACAACGGATCCTGAGGATACCTACGATATTTTGCATATCAATACAGTAGGCATGAATAGTGCGAATGCGATCGAGCATGCACGTAAGCAAGGGGCTAAAGTCATCTATCATGCACACAGCACAGAGGAAGACTTTCGTAATTCGTTTGTGTTATCGAATCAAATCGCACCTTTTGTGCGGCGTCATTTGATTCATAACTATTCGATGGCAGATGCCATCATCACACCGACACCCTATTCCAAGCGATTATTGGAAAACTATGGAATCGATTTGCCGATTTATGCCGTATCCAATGGGATTGAAATCAATCGCTACAAGTATGATGCGGAAGAGGTCAAAGCGTTTCGTCGTTATTTCTCATTAAGTGATGATCAAAAAGTCGTCATTGGTGTTGGGCTCTATTTTGAACGGAAAGGGATTCAGGACTTCATGGAAGTTGCGAAATATTTTCCTGAGTTGACCTTCATCTGGTTTGGGTATACACCTTTGTATACGGTGCCACAGTCGGTACGACATGTGATCAAGAGTGCTCCGCGTAATGTGATTTTACCCGGTTATGTCAAAGGTCCGATTATTGAAGGTGCGTATTCCAGTGCGGATTGTTTCTTCTTTCCATCCTATGAAGAGACTGAAGGCATCGTGGTCTTGGAAGCCTTGGCCTCCAAATGTCCTGTTCTGATTCGTGATATTCCCGTATATGCGGACTGGTTGGTGGATGGTGTCCATTGCCATAAGGGAAACAACAATCTTGAGTTTGTTGATAAGATTACGAAAATCATAAACAAAACATATTCAAGTTGTGCGGAAGCAGCCTATGCTGTTGCGGCAGAACGTGATATTAAAATTATTGGACAAGAATTAAAAACAATTTATACAAAGGTGAGGAACACAGAATGAGAATCGGATTATTTGCAGATACCTACACACCCGAAATCAATGGGGTCGTCTCCTCGATCGTTACTTTACAAGAAGGTTTGGAAGCTGCTGGACATGAAGTGTTCATCATCACGACGCATGTATCCATATTGAACTTGAGTTATGAAAATCGTGTCTTACGTTTACCAGGTATCCAACTTAAGCAGATGTATGGGTATGTTTTAACCAGCCCTTTACACATTCGTGCTTATCAAATCGTTAAAGAGATGGACTTGGATATCTTACATGCGCATACCGAATTTGGGATCGGTATTTTTGCGCGTATCGTCGCTCGTTTGATGCATAAACCCTTGGTGGTCACCTATCATACGACTTATGAAGACTACACGCATTATGTCAATGTATTCAAATCGAAAGCGGTTGAAAAGATTGCGAAAAAGACTGTTTCTCAGTTGAGTAAGCTCTACATTGAAACCAGTGATGGGGCGATTTCACCTTCGCAGAAAACCAAAGAAATGCTTAAAGGCTATGGCATCAAGCGTGAGATCAATGTGATTCCAACGGGTTTGAATTTGGATAAATTCAAGGCTGAACATGTCGATTTGAAAGCTGTTCAGGCATTTAAAGATGAATACCACTTACAGGATAAATTGGTTATTCTTTATGTTGGACGGATTGCGGAAGAGAAAAGCATTGATTTGATCATGGAAGGCTTTGCGAAAATCGATCAAAATGAAATACCGAGTCGTTTGATCATCATTGGGGCAGGACCTCAAGAAGATGAGTTAAAGCGTTTGGCTAAACAATTAAAGGCATCGGATACCATTATTTTTGCGGGTAAACGACCCTCCAATACCATTCCAATTTACTATCATGCGGCTGATTGCTTCGTGTCCGCATCCCTTACGGAAACACAAGGGATGACCTTCATTGAAGCTTTGGCGAGTGGTAAGATCGTATTTGCACGTGAAGATAAAGTCTTAAGTGATTTGATCGAACCGAATAAGAATGGTTATTTCTTTGAGGATGCCGAGGATTTTGCGCATAAGATCATGAGTTATGCAAAGCTCGATAGCACGCATAAACAACAGATGCATGACCATGCATTGGAAAGTGTCCAAGTCTACGATCGTGAAGCGTTCATTCAGAGTGTCTTGAGTGTCTACGCAGAATCCATTCGTGTTTCTAAAGAAGCTATGATTCTAACGGAAGTCAATCACAAACATGCGGTTGTGGAATGTCAGCTTGAAAACAAATACCGCAGTCTCAGTGTGTTGGTAAGCATGGAGATGTTTGTGGAGTTGGGCTTAAGGAAGGGGAAGGAATTGGAAAAAGAAGTCATTGAGACCTTGCTTGAAAACGAGCAAATCGTAAAAGCATATCAAGCATGTATCCAAAAAATCAGTGTAAAGGATCGTAGTCGTAAAGAGATGTATGATTTCTTGATTGAGAAGACGACCTTGGATATTGGTCAGATCAATCAACTGATTGATTATCTAGAGCATAAGAAGTATATCAATGATGAGCAATATGCGCGCTCCATGGTTCAGTCTTTACAAGCCTTGCTTCAAGGTAAACAAAAGATCATCCGTGGTCTTCGAAACAAAGGCATTGCACAAGAATTGATCGATAAAGTCATCCAAGAAGACAACGAAGAGGAGGAAGTGGCCAATGCGTTGGCATTGGCAGAGAAGGTTAAACCTTCCATACGTGATCGTTCTTTACGTTCCTTGAAACAGAAGTTGACCCAGCGTTTGATGAGTCAAGGCTTTGAGTTCAATGTTATCGAAGTGGTCATGCGCAGTTTGAACTTCCAAGAAGAAGAAAAGGGTGAGTTGGATAACTTACGTAAAACAGCTTTGAAAGCAAAACGACGTCTATCTTCTAAACACGAGGGCACGCAACTCAGGAATGCATTATTCAACTATTTGGATCATCAGGGTTTCAATCTGGATGATATCTATATTATTTTAAATGAAATGGAGTGGAACGATGAGTAGACAAACAATCAGTAGTTTTGTAGAAGGTGAAAAAATTCAAACAAGTTTATTGATCACGCAAATGAATCGAGGCATCACCAACTCAGGTGCACCGTATCTATCCTTTGTCTTACAGGATCAAAGTGGGTCGATCGATGCGAAGTTATGGGATGCGAAAGATGAGCTGCTGAGTGGTGTTGAAGCTGGGAAAGTTGTATTAGTCAGTGCGGAAGTCTTGAAGTATCGCAATGCCTTACAACTTCGTATCTATAGTCTAACGAAGCTGGAGGACAATCAATTCGATCCTTCGGATTATGTCATGGCTACGGATTTGAGCTTGGAGTTCATGCAGAAACGCATTCATGAAACCTTATTGTCCATGCAGGATGTGGTGTATCGCGATGTGTGCACTTCAATCATTGAAGACCTACAGGAAAAGCTGTACAGCTATCCAGCAGCGGCAAAGAACCATCATGA
Organism: Erysipelotrichaceae bacterium; assembly: GCA_047637795.1. Classification (GTDB taxonomy): domain Bacteria; phylum Bacillota_I; class Bacilli_A; order Erysipelotrichales; family Erysipelotrichaceae; genus UBA2212. Next base: position 3,564 of record JBLJAX010000205.1, read on the forward strand.
TTTTGTGGGTGGTTTGGCGACGCATATGATTTCGATGTTGGATCTTGGCGAAGCATTTTGTACGCTCTATCCAATGTTAAATCGGGATTTGTTGTTAGCGGGAATTCTCTTGCATGATTTGGGTAAGATTGATGAACTATCGGGTCCGATTCTAACGGAATATACCGTTGAAGGAAAGCTGGTTGGACACATCTCAATTATGCAAAGTAAAGTAGCTGAGAAAGCGAAAGCATTGGGTTATCAAGACAGTGAACAAGTCACCTTGATGCGACACATGATTTTATCCCATCATGGCGAATATGAATTTGGATCACCGGTCTTGCCGATGGTCATGGAAGCTGAAATGTTGACCTTCATTGATAATGTGGATGCTCGTATGAACATGTTCGCAAAAGCCTTGGAAAGTGTCAAACCAGGCGAGTGGACCCCCCGTATCTTTCCACTTGAAAACCGTAGTTTCTATAAACCAAAAGAATAAACTTAAGTGTTTATTTTTTTTGTGCATCCATCTTGACAGATACCCTAGGGGGGTATAATATAAGAGTACGGAGGAAATTATTATGTTAAAAAAATATACAGTAGAAGGCATGACATGTAACCATTGTGTTCATCATGTAAGTATGGCTTTGAGTGAAGTTGAAGGGGTTAAAGATGTAAAGGTATCCTTGGTAGAAAAATCTGCTTTAGTGAACAGTGAAGACAGTGTTCAATTCGAAACCCTAAAAGCAGCTGTTGAAGAAGCCGGGTATAAACTTGTCGGATAACATTCGTAACTATACCGTTACGGATATGACCTGTGCGAGTTGTTCCGCAGCTGTCCAACGTGTGGTTTCGAAATTGGATGGTGTAGAGCGTGCAGATGTCAATCTTACGACGGAAAAGTTGACCGTTGTTTTAAATAAGGATCTTGATTTTAAGACGATTCAAGCAGCTGTTGAAAAAGCAGGCTATGGCTTGGTTGAACCTAAAGTCAATCGTGAGCTTCAGCTCGACATTGAAGGCATGACCTGTGCTTCGTGTAGTGCTGCGATTGAGCGTACGGTAAGAAAACAAAAGGGTGTAGAATCGATTAGTGTCAACTTAGCCACGAATAAAGCGAGCTTGGTATATGATCCAAGCGTGATTAAACTCTCGCAAATCAAACAAGCTGTTGAAAAAGCAGGTTATAAAGCGAGTGAAGCGAAAGTAGAAGATGATGCGGACCAAAAGCGTAAAGAAGCTGCTTTTAGACGCATGACGATCAATTTAATCATTTCAGCGATATTTGCCTTACCACTGCTTTATTTAGCAATGGGACACATGATTGAAGGCATCAAGCTACCGATGCCAGAATGGTTGAATCCACACATGCATCCGTTGACCTTTGCATTAATGCAATTGTTCTTAACGATTCCCATTATGATTGCAGGACGTAAGTTCTTTGTGATCGGCTTCAGAACCTTACGTCATGGATCTCCGAATATGGATTCCTTGGTTGCAATTGGGACAGGTGCGGCTTTCCTTTATGGGCTTTATAACAGCTATGGCATTGCGATTGGGAATACGCATCTCGTCAATGATTTGTACTATGAATCCGCAGGTGTCGTCATTACCTTGATTCTCTTAGGCAAGTGGTTGGAAGAACGCTCTAAAGGCAAGACATCCATGGCCATTAAAAAGTTGATGGGTTTAAGTCCAAAGATCGCACACCTTGTGATCAACGATACGACGCAAGATGTCTTATTAGAAGAAATTGTTTTAAAAGATATCCTCTTGGTTAAACCAGGTGAAAAGATACCTGTTGATGGCATCGTTATTACGGGCCAATCGGCAGTCGATGAAAGCATGCTTACGGGCGAAAGTCTCCCTGTTGAAAAACATGTTGGGGATAAGCTTGTTGGCGGTTCATTAAATACACATGGTGTACTGACCATGGAAGCACGTGCGGTTGGACAAGATACAGCCTTGGCTCAAATCATTAAATTGGTTGAGGATGCTCAAGGACAGAAAGCACCGATTGCGAAATTAGCAGATGTCATTTCGGGTGTGTTCGTACCGGTTGTTATTGTCATAGCGATTGTAAGTGCTTTGTTTTGGTGGTGGATGGGGAAAGATTTTCCTTTCATTCTCAGTAGTTTCGTAACGGTTTTAGTCATCGCATGTCCATGTGCCTTAGGTCTAGCCACACCAACCGCTATTATGGTTGGGACAGGCAAAGGGGCTCAAATGGGTGTCTTGTTTAAGGGTGGTGAAGCTTTGGAGTTGGCGCATAAAGTCAACGCGATCATCTTTGATAAAACAGGGACAATCACCAAAGGTGAGCCTACGTTAACCGATTTGTCTGTTCTAAGTGGATCTGAAGAAGACTTCTTACGTTTAATCGCATCCGCAGAGTCTGTCTCAGAACATCCTCTTGCGAAAGCGGTTGTTAAGTATGCTCAAGAAAAGAATATAACATTGGATTATGTTGCGGATTTCAAGGCCATCAGTGGTCGTGGATTAAAAGCGAAGGTAGCGGACAAAGATATCATCATTGGTAACGAAGCTTGGATGAGCGATAACAAGATCGCCATTCAAGGTAAAGCATGGGCAGAAGAACGCTCAACCCAAGGGAAGACTGTTCTCTGGGTAGCGGATGATCAAGAAGTCTTAGGTCTCTTCGCCGTTGCGGATGTGGTCAAAGAAAGCAGTTTCGAAGCCATTGCGGCACTCAAGAAAATGGGCATCAAAGTGGCCATGATCACCGGTGACAATGAAAAAACAGCCAATGCGATCGCAGCTCAAGTGGGCATCGATATCGTCTTAGCAGAAGTCTTGCCTCAAGATAAGGGAAATGAAGTTGACAAACTGAAAGCCCAAGGTTATATTGTGGCAATGGTAGGGGATGGCATTAATGATGCGGTTGCCTTGACCAAAGCAGATGTTGGGATTGCGATTGGTTCTGGAACCGATGTGGCGGTGGAATCTGCAGATGTGGTCTTGATGAAGTCTGACTTGAAGGATGTGGCGAAAGCACTCCAACTGTCCAAGGCAACATTAACCAATATCAAACAGAATTTATTCTGGGCGTTCATCTATAACATCATCGGTATTCCGTTTGCGGCAGGTGTCTTCTATTATTTCGGTGGACCTTTGCTTAATCCCGTCTTGGCGGGTACGGCCATGGCACTCAGTTCGGTGTCGGTTGTGACCAATGCCTTGCGTTTACGTTTCTTTAAAATGAGGTAGCCCATATGGATCATTCCAAACACACACATCGAGCGTCCGATAACAAATCTAAGCTTATCAATCGTTTGAATCGCTTAGAAGGACAAATTCGAGGCATCAAGTCCATGGTGGAAGAAGATGTCTATTGTGATGATATCTTGATTCAAGTGGCAGCGGTTAAGTCTGCACTGGATGCATTCTCATCTTCACTTTTCGAAGAACATTTGAAGACCTGTGTTGTTCGTGATATCAAAGCGAACCACCCGGAAATTGTCGAGGAAGTCTTGACGACCATCAAACGGTTGACACGCTAAATGGAAACCAAGCTTCAGATATCTGGCATGAGCTGTGCTCATTGTGAACAAAGCATTAAAAAGACTTTACTCCAAATCAAGGGGGTAAAGTCTGTTTCTGTTTCTCATCAAAGTGGTCTTGCTTATATAAAAAGTGAAGCGAAGCTTGATGCTAAACAGATTGATGCGTTATTGAATCCGATGGGTTATGGCATCAAAAAAGAAGGCTTTGATGTTAAGCAGTTGCTCATCTTGTTGACAGGTTTAGCCTTATTCATCTCATTTCAAATGTTGTATGGACGATTGAGTTTTCAACTCGATCCATCACAGATCAGCATTTCACTCGTTGTGATCTATGGCTTGGTCTCATCCCTTCACTGTGTGAGCATGTGTGGGGGATTGGCATTGAGCGCCAATCTTGGCTTAAAGAATGACAAGATCAAACAGCACATCACACACTATCAAGTTGGAAGAATTGTTTCCTATACTTTAACTGGCTTGGGTTTGGGTTATTTAGGCTCTTGGTTCGAACTCTCATTAAGCTCGCAGAACACATTCAAATTGATGATTGGCTTATGGATGGTTCTGCTTGCATTACAGAGTTTTGGTTTCATCAAACTTCCAAGTTTCAAGTTCAAATTCAAGAATGCAAGCAACTCATTGGTAATTGGTTTACTCAATGGCTTGATGCCATGCGGAGCTCTACAGAGCATTCAACTCTTGGCACTAGGCAGTGGTGATCCACTCCAAGGCGCTTTAATGATGTTGGTCTTTGCCATCACCACCGCACCGGCTTTATTGGGTATGCAATGGTTTGGCTTAAGACTTGGTAAAGTCAATCATAAGCTTGTGCGTGCATTCAGCAGTTTCGTCATTCTTTGGATGGGACTGAACATGATCGCACAGTATCCAATCGTCTCCAATACCCTTCAAAGCATCTTCTCTGACAAAAACCAAGCTCCCATCATTGATGGAGTGCAACGTGTGACCTTGACGATTCAAGAAGGTCGCTATGTCCTTGACTACAACACCATTCAAGAGGGTATCCCTGTTGAACTCAGCTTTGATCATACTCAGTTCCTGGGCTGTGCGAATCCTATCGTCTTAAGCTTCTTGGATGATCAAAGGGTGGATGTCTTGAAGAAACCTGAACCCATAGTCTTCACAATTGAAGATGAGCAAACACTCCGTATTCATTGTTGGATGGATATGGATACCATCAACCTTTATGTTATTTAAAAAGTTCAACTCTGGGTTCTACTGGGAGAATCAGGACCTGGCATAGAAAGAGGTTATAAAAACCTCTTT